>CALRWU020000076.1:0-10096 GCA_943371945.1 Azorhizobium sp. AG788 | reverse complement strand
GATGCCTTTGGTCAGCGCGGAAGAGAGTTATGCTATCAGGCGGTACGGCCTATCGCCAACATTCTTCAAGCGGTGTTGACCTGCCCTGGGAAATCCAGGCTAAGCGAACCGCGAGTGACGCCTTTTGGGCAAGCTCCAGCCTGATCAGTAGGCGGGAGCGACTGACAGTTCACGGGTAGCCCTGCCGTTAACAGAATCATCGCAGGTCAGGCAAGGTTCTGGGGCCAATCCCGTTAGTGAGTGCAAAGTCAGCCGGCGGGCGTAGCGTGCGTGGCCAGGATTCTTCTGGAATTGCTATCTGAGTCGGCAAGGCCTAGTGTTGGTGGGTATATGAGCGCGTCTCGCGTGAAGGCGACAAGAGTTTGTTGCCATGCCTACAGATTCCTCCCTTGAACCAACTCGCCAGGCGCAAACTGCCCTCAGCGATCAAGGCTATCGGCATCTGCTCGAAAACATCGAGCAAGGGTTCTGCTTGATTGAAATGATCTGTCCGTCGTCGGATAACTTGAGACAGCGAGGGCGGCTTCCTAACGGAGGATTCTGCTCATCTGGTGTTGGTGTTTAAGCAGCGCGTCTGGCGTGCTGCAAGCGGCGTTGTTCGAAGGTGCGTTGTTTGATGGCCTCCCGTTTCATGAGGATGGTCTGGCCACGGCCTGAGTAGACATCGGCTGGTGTTAGATTGCCGAGGCTCTCGTGGTAGCGGCGGTGATTGTAGTGGCTGACGAAGTCGCCGATCTGGGCTTCGAGGTCTCCCGGCAGATAGTAGTTCTCCAGAAGAATGCGGTTCTTGAGCGTCTGATGCCAGCGCTCGATCTTGCCTTGCGTCTGTGGGTGGTTGGGCGCGCCGCGGACATGGCCGATGCCCTGGTCGTCGAGCCATTTGGCGAGATCGCCTGCGATGTAGGACGAGCCGTTGTCGGAGAGAAGCCGCGGCCTATGAGCCTTGGACCTCTCTTCAAGTCCGGACGCCTCCAGCGCCATCTCGATTGTATCCGTCACATCGCTCGCCCGCATCGTGGTGCAGAGCTTCCAGGCGATGATGTAGCGCGAGAAGTCATCGAGGATGGTGGAGAGATAGAACCAACCCCAGCCAGTAACCTTGAGATAGGTAAAGTCTGTCTGCCAGAGCAGGTTGGGCGCGGTAGTCTTGTCGTGGAACTCATCGGCGGCCTTCATCACGGCGAACGCCGGGCTGGTGATCAGGCCATGTGCTCGCAGAAGCCTGTAAACACTGGCTTCCGAGACGAAGTACGCGCGTTCGTCTGTGAAGGTGACGGCGAGCTCGCGCGGACTGAGCTCAGGCTGTTCCAGCGCGAGGTCGATCAGCTGGCCGCGCACCTCGTCCGGGATGCGGTTCCACACGCGGCCCGGGCCTGAGCGGCGATCCTCAAGTCCGTCTTCGCCAAAGCGCTGGTAGAGGTCGCACCAGCGATAGAAGGTCGGGCGGGAGACGCCCAGCTTCTCCAGCGTCCGGTTCACCGGCAGGTGCGAGCCCTCGACCAGGCGGATGATCTCCAGCTTCTCGGATGCAGGATACCTCATTCGGGGTCGTCCCCATCCGCGATCATGCTTTTTTTGAGCAGGCGGTTCTCGAGGGTGAGGTCAGCGACCGCCTCCTTGAGAGCGCCCATCTCGTTGCGCAGATCCTTCACTTCGCCAGATGAGGCCTCGCGCGCCGTGTCGCCCGCAAGGCGGCGCTTGCCAGCTTCCAGGAACTCCTTCGACCAGCTGTAGTAGAGGCCTTCGGCAATCCCCTCCCGCCGGCAGAGCTCGGCGATCGACGCCTCGCCCCGCAGCCCGGCAAGGACGATCCGGATCTTCTCCTCTGCAGAAAACTTCCGCCGCGTCCGTCGGCGGATCTCCTTCACATGCTTCTCGGCCGATTGCGGCCCGGAATTCTGTCTCATCTTCGCTACCTCATGGGCTGCGATGATCCAGAATTCCTCCGTTAGTGAAAGACCTCAACCTGTCTGACGGTTGCTGACACCGGACACCCCAAAGACTCTGTCATCGCTTATGAGACGGCCATCAAGGCGAACGGCTTTCTGATAATGGCGCATGGGTCCTCGGAGGAGGCGGCGCGCGCCAGGATCATACTGGACCGGCTGAAGCCGTCGCGCGTGGATACCCATCCCGGGGTGGTGCTTCCTGCGGCGGTCCAGCAGGCCGCGGGATAAGGGCAGGGAGTCTGGCCGCCTTGGACAGGCAGCGGTTGGCGGCTTGCCGGTTGGCGGTGCTTCAGATGCGTCGCTGTTCAGGCAAATGCGGGTCGTGAAGCGGGCGCGCAGTCTCCATCGCGTTGGCTGCGCGCTCATTTTTTGAGGATTGGCTATGTCGACTGAAGAACCAGCACATGTGGTTTCTGTATCTGAGCGCGATTTTGAAGTACGCGACTATCCTACTTTGATCGTTGCTCGGGTGGACGTTGCCGGAAGTCGGAATCAAGCGTCCACCGCCGGTTTCAAGTTACTGGCCGGCTACATTTTCGGAGGCAACACCCGACGCCAACGTATCGCGATGACTGCTCCGGTTACGCAGGCACACGCCTCGCATGACACAATCGCGATGACAGCGCCGGTTATCCAGACGGGCAAGAGCGATTCCTGGAGCGTTAGCTTCGTCATGCCTAGCAAGTTCACGCTGGAGACATTGCCGATTCCGAATGACAAACGCGTACAACTACTTCCCATTCCGCCGACGCGCGTCGCCGCGTGGCGGTTCTCGGGATTGGCAGAGCCAGTTGAGATCGACCGAAAAACAGCGTTGCTGGAGCAGGCAATCGAACGCCATCACCTCCGAGCCATCGGTCCTGCTTCTCTTGCCCGCTACAATCCGTCATGGACCCCCTGGTTCATGCGCCGCAATGAGATTTGGATTCCGGTCCAGGCCTAGTGGAGGGCATCCAGTGGATGCTCTGCTTCACCCCCCCCCCCCGGCTGACAGTGAATCGATGATTTTCGCCACCAGAACTGAGTGTAGCCAGTCGCAGTCATCCCTCGCAATCATTACATTCTTCGGACTTGCATTTGGATAGAGCTGGGCTCTGTGGACGGGCGTCATACTGACCCGCTTGCAAGCGCCGGAGCTTAGCAACGCGCTGGCCATTGCGGCGACCTTCGGTCCCGGGTTTGGTGCGTTCATGGTCATGTTGCTTTTCGGCGGCCGCACCGGCCTGCGCCGATGGCTCAGCCGCTGCATCGACTGGCGCGCCGGATTGGGGTGCTACGCATTCGCTGCTCTTGCGCCGCCCGCTATCATGGTCGTGGCCCTCGGCGTTCATGTGGCGTTTGGCAGGCAGATTTCCGCCTGGCCCATTGCTGATCATGTCCTCGTGGCTGTTGCGAAGTTTCCGTTGGTTGCGATGCTTGGCGGGCCACTTGGAGAGGAGTTTGGCTGGCGCGGCTATGCTCTGCCCGCGTTGACGGCTCGCATGGGCTGGCGCAGGGCAAGTCTGATCCTCGGGTGCGCCTGGGCAGCTTGGCATGCGCCGTTGTTTTTGATGGACGGCACAGCGCAGGGAAATCTTCCAATCGCGCTGTTTCTGGTAACCACCATGGGGCTCTCTGTTCTTTTCGCGCGAATTTCAGTAAATGCCGCATTCAGCGTTCTGCCGGCAATTCTTCTGCATGCAACAATAAACTGGTGGTCAATGGCCTTGCCGATCACGCCGATGGGCGCTGATGTCGGATCCTATCCACTGGTTGCCGGACTTACGACCCTGGTTGCACTCGTCGCCTACTTCATGCGTGGACCCAAACCATCAAAATACCACAAGAGATCCCAATAGCTTCAAGTCATAGGCCGTGAGCCGCGCGGATTGTCGATGCCGACGAAAAGCTTCCGCGCCAGAGCAACGACTTGCCCGTCGGTTGGGTGATCGTTCTGCAGAAGGATCCTTAGCGAAATTTGCTCGGCTGCAAACTATCGATCTGGCCGTCGCGAAGGGTGATGCGGCGCGTGCAGTGCGAGGCAACCCGCTCGTCATGGGTGCAAATGAGGAATGTCGTCCCGTCCTCGCGGTTGATCTCGCGCATTAGCGCCAGGACCTGATCGGCTGATGCCCTGTCCAGGCTGCCTGTAGGCTCGTCGGCCAGAACAAGCTCGGGGTGGTTCATCAACGCCCGCGCAATCGCTACGCGCTGCTTCTGTCCCCCGGAAAGTCGAGCAGCTGGGAAATTCATCCGGTCCGAGAGCCCGACGCGCACAAGAAGTTCGGACGCCCGCTGGCGGATAGCCGAGGTCATCCCACCGCCAGTCGCGGCTGCAGGGAAACCGACATTCTCCAACGCGGTAAAATCGGGCAGCAAGTTATGGAACTGGAAGATGAAGCCAAGGCGCTCGTTGCGAAAGAGAGAGCTCTTCGCGTCTGAAAGAGCATCAACGCGCTCGCCTCCAATCGTGATGATGCCCGCGGTTGGGCGTAGAAGGAGGCCTACGATGGAAAGTAGCGTCGACTTTCCAGATCCCGAGGCGCCGAGAAGGGCCACCAGTTCTCCCGGATCGAGCATGAGGTCGATGCCTAACAGAACGCGCGTAAGCTCATCGCCATTCTGGAATGTCATGACGATACCCCGCGCATCCAGAGCCGAGGTCATTGCTGTATCGCCTCCAGAGCGTCGAGACGGGCAGCCGACCGGGCGGGTATTGCGGAGGCGAGGACAGCGCCAGCCGTTGTGAGGAGGAAAACAAGCGCATAGCCTCCCTCCGCCGGTGCAATCGGCAGGGCGAGCGAACCATCTGCTTTGGTGAAGGTCGCCAGCCAGCTGCAGAGACCATAACCGGCAAGGCAGCCCAGCGATGCGCCGACGATGCCGATCAGCAACCCCTGCATCACGAAAACCGATGCGACGAACGGGCGAGAAACGCCGAAGGCGCGCATGATGCCGATCTCGCTCCGCCGGCGATTGGCCGACAGGGAGAGAGCGCTTGCGATGCCAATAAGGACAGAGATCAGCGTGAAGAGCTGAATCAGTGTGCCGGTCTGCGCCTGCGCGGTCAGGGCGTCAGCCAGGCTGGAGTTCCTGTCCTGCCACGGCGTTGCGCGCAGGCCGGTCGCCTCGCTGACGAAGGTTGCAAACGGGCGCGCCTGGCCTGTGTCCTTCAACTTGATCTCGATATTGGTCACGCCAGACGGAAGCAGAAACAGCGGGCGCGCTGTCTCGAGCGATATGTACGCCACGCGTTCATCCAGACTCTGTACGCCGGACTTGAAGATGCCCTCGACGACCAGAAGGCGATCGATGCTGCGATCGGTCCTGAACAATGCCGGCTGGCCAACCGAAAGCCCCATCGTCTCCGCCAGTCGCACGCCAATCAGCATCCCGTTGGCATTGAGACGAGCGTCGCCTGCGACAATCTCTCGGCTGACGGGTGAGATGGCATCGAGGTTCTTCGGGTCGATCGCCGTTACGGCCACGGGGGCCGCGGCCTCTCCTCGTACAAGCACCGCGCTGCCGGTAATCTGGGGACTAATCGCAGTAACTTCAGCCTGACTTTCCAGCAGTGCGACCGTCGCCGCCCATGTTCGGATCTGCTTGCGCTGAAGCATCGACACAAGCGCAACGGCTTCTGTGCCGTAGTCAGAGCTAGGCAGCACACGTGCTACGCGGTCGGCAGGCTCAAGCGATACATGCGCGCTCTTGGCCGTAACGTCGTCCGTCAATCTGACCGCAAGGCCCTCGATCAAAGCGGTAATGAACACGAACGCCGTGACGCCGAGCGCAACGCCCGCGATCAGAAGAGCTGTTTGCCAGGGGTTAGAGCCGAGGTAGCGGCGCGCGACGAGGAAGGCGAACACGGCCTAGTTTCCTCGGCTTGAGGCAGTAGCCGCGGTTTCGCGCGGGCGTATCCGGGCTGAAGCGTGTGTCTGGCCAGGCGTCAGCACCACCCTGTCGCCAGCCCTTGCCCCGGCTGTGATGATGGCGTTGAGGGATGGCCATGAGTCGAGCTTGACCGGCCTTGCGGCAATCTTGCCACCTGCGTCGACGACGTAGACGTGCGGCTCCGTGCCCGCATCGATGATGGCCTGCCGCGGAACGAGTAGGGCATTCGCGCGGACGCCGAGGACGATGGTGACGTCGACAGTCCTGCCAGGGGGGAGAACGATGCTGGTATCTGGCAAGAGCTTGATCGATCTTCCGCCGGTTGCGGGGTCGACGCGAGGCGAGATTTCCGCGATGCGAGCTGTAAAGATGGCATCTGATCCGGACGGGGCAGCGCGCGCGGTCATGCCGGGCTGCAGGTCATCGGCATAGGCCTCATCCACTTCGACGTCTATTTCACGTGCATCTGACGAACCCAGCTGAAACAGCGTCGTGGTGGGCGTTACTACCTGGCCATTGTCGACCGGTCTCAGCAGGACAACACCTGCCATCGGCGCACGGACGGTAAACTCTCCCAATCTGGCGGCAGCCGCACGTCGATCCGAAGCTGCCGCAACCAGCAGGGCCTGAGCGGATCTTGCGGCCGCGCGCGCGTTGTCTAGCGCTGCGCGCGATGCAAAGCCCTTTGCCGCGAGCGTCTCCGTACGCGCCAATACCAGCTGCGTGCGTTTAACTTCGACCTGCGCCGACTGTTCTCGTGCAGCCATTGAGTGCGTTTCGGCAGCTTCGATGTCCGCGCGGATGAGAGCGAGGGGAGTGCCTTTCGCGACAATTGCGCCTTCATCCTGCATCAACTGCAAAATCTGGCCCGCATTCTGTGAGCGAACATCCAGCGTGTTGCGGGACTGGACGCGACCGACAACAGACAGCGCGATTTCAACGGACCGCGGTGCGAGCGTGATAACTGCGATCTCGACTGGCTGGAGGAGCAGCCAGGTCGTGACAATGATCAGGCCAGCGCCGACAACGGCGGTTAGCACGAGGAGTTGCTTCTTCCTTGGCTGCTTTGGCGTCTCGATACTCTCTGGGTTCTTCAGGCCGGGCAGTTCACCAGCGCGCGCCAGGCTATGCACAGAAGTGCTGACAGTGCTCGATGCATCGTCCATCTGGTCACACACAGGAGCAGCGTCCGCGCATCAGTGACATGCGGACCGGTCACGCAGAAACGCTGCGCTCCTCCAAAAGGTCCGAAGATTGTAGTCTCTCATCCTGTCGCCGTTGGCGCGTGAGTAGTTTCCGACCCTGCTTCGTAGGTGGGGATCTTGTTAAGGTGGGTGACCAGACGTCGTTGCGAAAACGCGGAGATCGGCTCTGTCCCTTGGGAATGTATGGTACCCGCAGTGTGACGGCCAGCATCAACAGCTCTGTTCAGTTTTACGGGGGAAGGCGGTCTGCGTCTCGGTGCGGATTGCAGTCCTACCTGGTGGACGGATCAGTTCACGATCGCCTGAGCGTGGTCCAAACAACTGGAAAGCTCCTTCACGCATTTGCGCGATGTGGCTTCGTCTGCCTTCTCCGCCGCCGCTTGAAGGTCCGTGCAGATGTCTGTGATGCCCTGAAACCCGTAAGCCCCGCCGGAGCCTCGCATGTTGTGGCCCAGTCGCGACACTGTTTCAAAGTCTACGCGATCGAGAGCTTCGAGAATCGTAACGACGCTCAGGCGGCAATTCTGCAGGTAGGCGGGGACCATCCGTGCGAGCTTTAGACTAAGTGTCGATGTGATCGACTCCTGCCATATGTTTTCGGTTCTTGTCGGCAAAGATCCGATCGTGAACTGCTCCCTGATTGCTCGTAAGAGTACGTCCTGCTTGATCGGCTTGGTCAGAAATGCCGTGCATCCAGCAGCCATGCATGTCTCCCGGTCTCCCTTCAGCGCGGAAGCCGTCAATGCAATGATCGGCGTCGATGTCCGTTCATTAGCCCGTTCCCACGCTCGGATTGCCCGAGTTGCGGTCAATCCATCCATGACGGGCATCTGGCGGTCCATCAGGACAAGATCGTAGTTTCCAGCGATGAACATTTCGCAGGCAGTTGCTCCGTTCTCTGCGACGTCAATCAGGTAGGGCGTATCGTCCAGATAGGCCATCGCGAGTGTGCAGTTGTCGGGTGAGTCCTCCACGAGGAGTATGCGAAGCGCACGTAATGGTTGCTCCAGCTCAGCTCCGACGAGAACGACGGCACGCCGATCGGCCCCTAGCCAGATTTCGAAGGGAACCGTGAACGCGAAAACACTTCCTTGGGACACTTCGCTTTCGACGCCGATGGTGCCGCCCATCAGCTCAACGAGACGCTTCGAAATGGTCAGCCCGAGGCCTGAGCCTCCGAACCTGCGCGTTGTCGATGAGTCAGCCTGAGTGAACCGCTCGAATACGCGAGACAGTTTCTCACGCGGAATGCCGATTCCCGTGTCCGATACGGTGAAACGCAACGCAGTTGGCATATCGGAATTTGTGTCCGCCGACACGCGTAGCGACACAGTGCCGGATCCTGTGAACTTGATGGCGTTGCCAAGCAGGTTCAGCAAGACTTGCCGCAGTCGCGTGGGGTCGCCGACGAGGTCGGTGCTGACGTCGGGCTCAATTTCACAGGATAGTGTGAGGCCTTTCTCACGGGCTCGGGCGGCGACCATCTCCGTCACGATTTCGAGGTGTTCGATCAACGAGAAGCCGGTCCGTTCCAGCTCAAGTTGCGAGGCTTCGACCTTTGACAGGTCAAGAATATCATTGATGAGATTGAGCAGATTGTCGCCGGCGCGGCGGAAGATCTGGACGTACTTGTCCTGCTCGGCGGAAAGTTTCGTTTTTGCCAGAAGATCGGCGATGCCCATGATGGCGTTCATCGGGGTCCGGATTTCATGACTCATACTCGCCAGGAAGTCTGACTTGGTCCGGCTCGCACTCTCGGCTGCCGCCTTGGCTTGCTTCAGCTCGATTTCGACCTTCTTGCGCTCAGTCACGTCCCGCGCTGCGGCGAAAACACCCTGCAATGTGCGGTCCCGGTCATAGAACGTGGTCGCATTGTACGAGACGACGGTCTGTTTCCCGTCACGTGCGCGAGCCGTGAGTTCGAAGTCGGCAATCTTCTTTTCGCTCAACACCAGTTTGATCGCGGCTTCCGCGCGCTCCGGATCGGTAAAGAACTTCTTGAACGGCGCGCCGATCAACTCGTCACGCGTGCAGTCGGTCAATGCCTCCATCTGCTTGTTGACGTCGGTGATGATACCGGAGGGATCGGTCGTCATGAGCGCGTCGATGTTGGATTCAATCAACGAGCGCGTGTAGAATTGCTGGTCGCGCAACCGCTGGTCCAGCTTCTTCTGTTCTTCTTCGACCTGCTTCCGCGCGGTGTTGTCGGTACCGATCAGAAGATAGCCGATGATTGCTCCCTGGGCGTCGCGGAGTGCGGTGACGGACACCACGGCAGGGAACCGGCTGCCATCCTTGCGGATATAGGTCAGCTCGTAGATGTCCTCGATGCCGCGCGAAGCCTTGAACACGAGCGCCTCGAATCCCGGCGTGATCGAGGTTGCCAGTTCGATGCTCAGCGACTTGGCGCGTGCGACCAGCTCTTGCGGGTCGGAAATGTCGGCGGGCGTGATCTTGTTCATCACCTCGGCGGCGTCGTAGCCAAGCATACGCTCGGCACCGACGTTGAAGATCTGAATGACACCATTGGCGTCGGTTGCAATACTGGAAAAGTTGGCACTGTTGAAGATTGCGTTCTGCAAGGCGCCGGCCTTCAGCAAGGCTTCCTCCGCCAGCTTGCGCGCCGTGTTGTCGGTGCCGATCAGTAGATAGCCGATGATCGTATCCTGTTCGTCGCGCAGTGCAGTTACGGACACCACGGCGGGGAACCGGCTACCATCTTTGCGGATGTAGGTAAGTTCGTAGATGTCCTCGATACCGCGCGACGCCTTGAACACGAGAGCCTCGAAACCTGGCGTGATGGATGTTGCGAGTTCAACGCTCAGGGCCTTGGCGCGGGCAATCAACTCCTGCGGATCGGAGATGTCAGCAGGCGTAATCTTGTTCATGACATCGGTCGCCGCATAGCCAAGCATGCGCTCGGCGCCGACGTTGAAAATCTGAATGACTCCTTTTGCATCGGTCGCGATGCTGGAGAAGTTGGCGCTGTTGAAAATCGCGCTCTGCAAAGCGCCTGCCTTCAGCAGTGCTTCTTCCGCCTGCTTTCGAACTGTGGTGTCGCCGCCTCCG
>CALRWU020000075.1:0-10341 GCA_943371945.1 Azorhizobium sp. AG788 | reverse complement strand
TTGGTCCGACTGTCCGGAGACGGGGGGTATTCCGGTCAGTGAGCATTGATATGAAAGCGTGTGGGCAATTGGATGGGACGTCTTCGGCTTGCATCCGAAGGGCCAGTGACCCAGCGCCGTGATCCGGGCCGCGCTTTCCGAGAAATTTCTGCGCCCGCGCACCTTCCGAACTCCGCGCTCGGCTATTCACGGTCCATTGATGCAGGACCGCACAAGACGAGTTCGTGGCAATCAGCTTGTCGCTCAGACCAAAACTCGTCTTCGCCGGTCCCAGTCAGCGCCCCTGCCCGGCCATTCGAAAGACCACTTAACGGAACACCGCATGCCAGGCGGGCAACCCGAATTCGTTCCCGACGGTCCTGCTGCGCACGCCCTGCCCTCAGTTCGAGAAACCGCCTGTCGGACGACTGCTGGCGCCACGCTGTTGTCCTCTCCAGAACGACACACCACCTCGTAGCGATTCTGCTCCTGGTTGCAGCTGACGAAGCGCTTGCGCTCAGTCAAACGCCCGCCCGGGGTTCTTGGCTAGGAAGTCGGGGACCCGGAAATTGCTGATGAACACGGAGCCACCCGAGAGCTGCTCGCCACGTCCAGCATCCCGCTCTTCATGTCGCATTGAAATTTGGCTTAGCCGAGATAACGAAGCGAGACTGCATGGCCGAAAAGTCACTTGCCGGCTTGAGTGCAGCGGAGGCCGAGGCGCTTCTGAAGACGCACGGCCCAAATACGTTGAGGACCGTCAAGTCCCGCAGCCTTCTGACAATCGCGCTCGGAACACTTCGCGAGCCTATGTTCATCTTCCTGCTCGTGGCTTCTTCACTCTACCTGGTCGTCGGCGATCTCGGCGAGGGACTTTTTCTGCTTGGTGGTGCAGCCGTTTCTGTCGGACTGGTCGTGTTTCAGGATGCGCGCAGTGAACGCGCGCTTGCTGCCTTGCGGGAACTCGCCGAGCCATTTGCAGATGTTGTTCGCGACGGGAGCCAGCAGCGAGTCCCCGCCCGCGATCTCGTTCCGGGGGACATCATCGTCGTCGTGGAGGGCGAGCGAATCGCTGCTGATGCGGTCTTACGCAAAGGCGACATCGTCACAGTCGACGAGTCCGCCCTGACAGGTGAGTCGGTCCCCGTCATCAAGCAGCCGGGGCCCTGGCATGCCAATGAAGCCGACAATGACCATGCCGAGACGACAAACGTCCTGTTCGCTGGAACGATGCTACTCGCGGGACACGGTTTGGCGCAGGTCACGCAGACCGGAGCTCGAACCCGAATTGGCGCCATCGGCTCCGCGCTGTCTGGCGAAATGGAGCGCACGCCTCTCCAGGAAACGACTGGCCGGCTGGTACTGCTGCTGAGCGTGGTTGCAGTTGTGTTCTGTCTACTCGTGGCCGCAGCCTACGGTTTCGTTCGGGGCGACTGGTTTGCCGGAGGCCTGGCGGGGCTCACCGTCGCCATCTCCTTGCTCCCGGAAGAGTTTCCGATGGTCCTGGCAGTCTTTCTCGCCATCGGGTCGTGGCGCCTCGCGCGTCATCAAGTGCTGGTGCGCCGTGCGGCGGTCGTCGAAACCCTGGGTGCGGTGACGATGCTATGTGTAGACAAGACCGGCACACTTACCGAAAACCGGATGAAAGTTGGAGTAGTCTGGGCAAACGGGAAGCAGCTTGGCGCCGATATGGACAGCGCAGCGGGCGATGTTGCTCGGGTCGCTCTTCTTGCGTCTGCGGTTCATCCCGTCGACCCCATGGACCGCGCGGTTTACGAGGCACTGGCAGATCGTGCAGCGTCGACACTGGCCAGCAGTGGCGGCGAACCCGTCAGCAGCTTTCCGCTCAGACCGGATCGCCTTGCCGTCATCCAGTCCTGGCATACCGCGGACGGAGCGGCGTGGGCTGCAAAAGGAGCGCCAGAGGCAATCCTGCGCCTTTGCAGGACACCACTGGCCGAGCAGCAAGCCGTCGATGCCGCGCTGGTCGGCCTGGCGGCGTGCGGACTGCGCGTTCTTGGTGTTGCCAGGGCCGACGATGCAACGAAAGCGATCGGTGATCCAAAGGATGTGCCGTTCAAGTTCGTCGGCCTGATCGGATTTCTCGATCCCCTGCGATCGGATGTTCCAGCCGCTCTCGCCGAGGCGCGTGCCGCCGGCATCGACGTTTCGATGATCACGGGTGACTATCCCGCGACCGCACGCGAGATCGCCCGGCAGGCTGGCCTGGATGTGGCGGGAGGCGTCCTGACAGGTGCCGATATCGCGGCGCTCAGCCCGGCGGAGTTATCCAACCGGCTCACGACGGTTCGCATCTTCGCGCGCGTCGAGCCGCAGCAAAAGCTGGCGCTCGTTGAGGCCTTCAAGGCGCGCGGTGAGGTCGTCGCAATGACCGGCGACGGCATCAACGACGCTCCGGCGCTGGAACGCGCTCACATTGGCATCGCCATGGGAAAGCGCGGGACGGATGTTGCGCGCGAAGCAGCCGATCTCGTTCTGCTCGACGACAGCTTTCCGGCAATCGTTGGCGGCGTGCGGCTAGGCCGCCGAATCTTCGCCAACCTGCGCAAGGCTCTGATCTATGTGATAGCAATCCACGTCCCCATCGCTGGCGTCGCGTTACTGCCGATCCTGTTCGGGATGCCGCCCCTGCTCTATCCGATGCACGTGGTGATGCTGGAGTTGATCATCGACCCTGTGTGTTCACTGGTATTCGAATCCGAGCCAAGTGATCGCGCGGCGATGCTCCGCCCGCCAAGATCGATCAAGGAGCCCCTTTTCGGGCGGCCCCAGATCATCCTGGCTGCCATTCAGGGCGCTGTCCTGCTGGCGGCGGTGCTTGGCATCTACGTGTGGAGCCTCAGTATCGAACTCCCTGAGGATCAGGCGCGCGCTGCGGCCTTCATGGTGCTCGTCATCGGCAATCTGGTTCTGACGCTTGCTGATGCAGCGGGGACAGCAACGCGGCTGTTCGACTCACGGCACAACATCTTCTGGGGTGTGAGCGCCATAGCAGCAGTTGTGCTCGTCGGCACGATGACCGTCCCCTTCTTGTCGGAGATCTTTCGCGTGGAAGCGCCGGACGGTGCTGTCATCGCGCTTTCGGTCTTCGTCGCGGTCATCGCAGGCGGATGGTACGGCGTCGCCAGACGATGGAACCGTCCGGGCCAGTCCAGACCCTCGGTGGCCACAAGCTCCTCAATTCCCGAAAGGCGCAACGCGCTTCCTTCAAGCAAGCAGATGAAATCATGAAACGACTGACAGGCAAGGTAGCCATCGTGACGGGCGGAGCACTTGGCATCGGGTGAGCGGGGGTAATCCGCATGGCCGAGGAAGGCGCCGCTGTCGCCGTACTCGACCTTCAGGCTGACAGGGGAGAGGCGCTCGCAGCCGAACTGCGCGCCCGCGATTTGCAAGCGCGCTTCTGGCGCTGCGATGTATCCAGTGAAGCCAAAGTGTCCCGCGTGTTTGGAGACGTCGCGGCACATTTTGGGCGCATCGACATCGTCGTGAACAATGCCGGTGTGGCAGGCGTGAACAAGCCGACGCACGAGCTGACTGAAGCGGAGTGGGACTGGGTTCAGTCCATCAACGTCAAGGGCGTTTTCTTCTGCACCAAACACGCCATCCCGCTGCTGCGGACGGCGGGCGGCGGAAGCATTATCAACCTTTCCTCGATTTACGGGCTCGTCAGCGCGCCTGATATTCCCGCCTATCATGCCTCGAAGGGTGCGGTCCGGTTGATGACCAAGACCGATGCACTCCTTTACGCCGCCGACAGGATACGCGTGAACTCAATTCACCCGGGATTCATCTGGACGCCGCTGGTCGAGGCGCATCTGAAATCTTCCGGCGATCTCCAGGCCGGATGCGCCGCAACGGATGCGCTGCATCCCCTCGGCCACATGGGTGAGCCTGACGACATCGCCTGGGGCATTGTCTATCTGGCCTCAGACGAGGCAAAGTTCATCACGGGCGCGGAGTTGGTGATCGACGGTGGCTACACCGCGCGCTGACCAAAGCTCGGAATCAGCGCGCGGCCGCAGTGACGTAACATGCAGGCGCGCCGAAGGCCGGCTCCTCTCGTGCGATCCTTGCGAAGCAGGATGTGCGATGCTGCGTCAGCAGAGGTTCGAGACCGGCGTCTTGAACGTGGCGATTGGGTTGCGTGGGAAGAAATCGACCATGAACCGACGGCATTGCCAGGGGTTCCCGCGGGAGCGGGCGTTGGCTCCAGCATGCGCGTTTTCAGACGATCCAGCCCTGGTCAGATGCAACGCCGTTGCCGGCCGGGCTGCGCCGCGTTGTCGACAGCGCGATCAGGGCTCTTGAACCGACTGAATGTAACCCAGCAGCCCTCTGATCTCGGCGGGCTCCAGCTCCCATTCGGGCATGCCATCGTGGCCGGTGATGATACCCTCGGCAAGCGCCTCTGCCAGACTGCTGACAGGATAGTTGCGACCCAGGTAGCTGAACGGCGGAGCATTTCGCATCGGACTTTGTGCGTCACGCGCGACCGCGTGGCAGGTTCCGCACTGCGCTTCCGCCATCTTCTGCCCCGCTGCAATTTCCGCAGGAGAGGCTCCGAGATCCTCTTCTTCCCAGTGCGGCGCGTGAGAGCAGGCGACGAACCCGACTGTGCAAGAGAGGAGAAGGGGTCTGAGCAAGGCTGCCTCCAAACGGATCGCTGGCGATTGCGGACTGTGGCGCACACAATGATCAGCCACAATGCGATCGAACCTGCTTCAATAGCTGACCGCGGCCAATTTCTGGAGCGCAAGGAAGACGCGCCTGCCATGGGCAGGCATGCAGCGCGCGCTCCTCTCCCGTGGGTCCGCACTGAGGCGGCTCCGCGGTCGGGCTGCCGGCAAACGGACAGCGCTTTTCTACCTCCTGAGCGAGTAAACATAGTCGACCAGCGGATCCAGTTGATCTGCGGCGACACGCACATATGGCATATCGCGATGGATGGGCGTGTGCAGCCACACGTTGAGCGCCATGGGCGTCATCCCGGGTATATTAGCGATGACCTGGAAGGCGGGGGCATTTGCATTTGGAGAACGAGTCTGGCCAGCGGCCACAGCATGACAACCGCCGCACGCCTCTGCTGCGTAAACGAGGCCGCTCGGAGGTGGCGTCTGGGCAGACGCCTGTCCTGAAGGGCCGTCGATCGCCCGGATATCGTGCGGCCCGCTGCCGTTGGCGCACCCAACAGCTGCGAGAGCACATCCAACCACGAAGAGCCGATGGAACATCAGTTTTTCTCCTGCGCCAGATGCCGCCAAGTCAGCGAGGCCCAAGACGTGGGACCAGTCTTGCGCTGATCGTTGGCGACAGGATTGACAAGGCTCAAATGGCGGATGCCCCTTGCCGCATTGCCAGTGCTGTAGACGCCCCTAACATCTGATTGGCGCGCAAGCCGAAACACCGGCCGCGTGGCCCCTTCACCGGACGGGTTCTTCTGAAAGACGTCAGACCTGGCCCGTACATCGGAGCGCATGACGCGATCCGACATGCAGATGGCATCAGACAGGAACCAGTCTGACCTGGGGCGAAAGCCGGCGTACATCCTCGGGTCTGCAGAGTTGTGTGCCCGGCGCGAGCAACGCTGCCGAACCGGCCGCCACGGCTGAGCGCAGCGCGTCTGCGAAATCCCCGTCTGTGGAGAGTGACCATACCAGCGCGCCGAGAAAGCTGTCGCCTGCTCCGACAGAGCTCATCACCTTGACCTTCAAGGGCTCGCTGAACCACGCTGCGTCTCGTGTCACGAGCAGTGCCCCTTCCGACCCGAGTGTCAGGGCGATGATCTCAGCCCTGCCCTGCTCGACCACACGCCGGCACGCGCGGACCTGACTTTGTCGATCGTCAAGCGGTTCATCGAGTATGCCCTGGAGCTCCCTCAGATTGGGTTTGGCGAGATAGACGCCAGCCTCAAGAGCCCGTCTCAGCGGCGATCCGGATGCATCCACAATGAAGCGACATCCGGATGTCTTTGCCGCGGTCGCCAGACGAGCATAGAAATCCTCCGGGACGCCAAGGGCCAGACTTCCGCTCGCGATGATGTAATCATCCCTACCCGCCAGGCGCTGCACTTCCTCAATGCAGGCGTTCCACTCGTGTTCGCCCAACGCGGGCCCGGGGAGCACGAACCGGTATTCATCCTGGGTCGTCTCATCGCGGACCGTAAAACTCTCGCGGGTCATCCCGGCAACTGCAACTTGCCTCGTCGCAACGCCTTCCCGCTCGACAAGTCCGTTCAGCATCTGCCCCGTGACGCCGCCGGCCGCATAGACGGCCACGACATCTGCTCCGAAGCGGTTGATGACCCGAGCGACATTTATGCCCCCGCCGCCTGGCTCACGTCGTTCTGCCCGGCAGCGCAGCTTCCGGACCGGCTCGACACGATCAACCGTCGTCGAAACATCGACAGCCGGGTTGATTGTTACTGTCACGATCCTTGCCATGTCTGTCTTCCTGCAATGCCCTGGGCCCATGGAACATGCCCCGGACCAGGGGGTGTGTCAGTGGCGAGAGCATGAAACACCCAGATTGTGAGTGCGGCGTCAAGGAACACGCTCTATGGTGGACCACTGCGGCGAACATTCGGGAAGCCGATGACCACACGCAATCTCGACGCACTGTTCTCGCCGCGTGCGATCGCTCTGATCGGCGCCAGCGCGGAAACGGGTTCGGTTGGTGCGATCGTCGCGCGCAATCTGCTCAGCGGTGAGTTCACCGGGCGCATCATGTTCGTCAATCCACGCGCGACTGAAGTCTTGGGGCAGCCGTGTTATCCCTCTGCTGGCTCACTTCCTGCGGCGCCAGATCTTGCCGTGATTGCCACGCCCCCGCGTACCGTTCCTGACATTATAGCGGAGCTGGGAGCAGCCGGATGCCGGGCCGCCATTGTGATCACCGCGGGTTTCACGACGGATCAGAAGCAGGCCATGCTCGATTCGGCTCGCCCCCACACCATGCGCATCATCGGCCCCAATTGCCTCGGCTTCCTTTCGCCCGTTCGCGGGATCAATGGCAGCTTCTCGCATATGGCGCCGCTCAAGGGTCGGTTGGCGCTTCTCTCCCAATCCGGGGCGATCGCGACGTCGATCATCGACTGGGCCAACGGAAACGGCATCGGCTTTTCGCACCTTGTCTCCATGGGGGACATGGCGGATGTGGACTTCGGCGACCTGCTGGACTTTCTCGCCATGGATGCCGACACAAGCGCCATCCTTCTCTACGCGGAGTCGATTACTGCAGCGCGGAAGTTCATGTCCGCAGGGCGAATCGCGGCGCGCGCGAAGCCCGTCATCGTTCTCAAGGCTGGCCGCAGCACAGCGGGCGCCAAGGCTGCAGCTTCGCACACGGGCGCGCTTGCGGGCGCCGATGCAGTCTATGACGCCGCCTTCCGCCGCGCCGGCATGCTGCGCGTGGATACACTGCGGGACCTTTTCGACGCCGCCGAAACACTCGATAGCGGCCTGCGCGTTCATGGAGACCGGCTCGTCATCCTCACAAATGGCGGCGGACTTGGCGTCATCGCTGCTGATGCACTCGAACGACATGGCGGCCAGCTGGCGCTTTTGTCGCCAGCAACGCTTGCCGCGCTTGATAAGGTGCTGCCAGCCTCCTGGTCTCGTGGAAACCCCGTAGACATCATCGGCGATGCCAGTGGCGCGCGTTACGCAGCTGCGCTTGAGGGTCTGGCGAGCGAGCCAGAAACGGACGCGATCCTGGTGATGAACTGCCCCACCGGGGTAAGCGACAGCGAAGACGCTGCAGGCGCGGTGCTTGGCTTTCGGGCGCAGCATCCGCGCCGGCCCATTCTGGGCTGCTGGATGGGCGAAGTATCTGCCGCAGCACCACGTCGGAGTCTGACCGAGGCAGGCCTGCCGAACTACGAAACGCCCGACGAAGCCGTGCGAGCCTTCCTCCATCTGCGAGAGTTTGGCCGAAATCAGCAGGCCCTCTATGAAACGCCCGCCACGACGGGTGTGGGCCAGCGGTCTGCCGCGGCAGAAGCAGCGCGCGCCATCATTGCTCGCGCACTGTCAGAAAACCGCAGTATCCTTACCGAACCGGAAGCCAAGGCGGCCCTTGCGGCCTATGGCATACCCGTTGTGCTGACCTACACAGTGACGTCGGCGGCAGATGCGGAGGCTGCCGCAGCGAAGATCGGCCGGACAGTGGCGCTCAAGATTCTTTCCCGGCAGATCACGCACAAGAGCGATGTTGGCGGCGTGCGTCTCGATCTTGAAACGCCCGGCGCCGTTCGTCGTGCTGCGGAAGATATGCTCGCGCGGGTCGCGCGCGAACGCGGGGACGCCATCATCGACGGGTTCACTATCCAGGAAATGGTGAAGCGTCCGCATGCACGCGAGCTGCTGCTTGGCGCCGTTGTCGATCCCACATTCGGCCCCTGTATCCTGTTTGGTCATGGCGGGGTTGCGACGGAAGTGATCGCGGACCGAACGATCGGACTGCCGCCGCTCAATTCCATCCTGGCGCGCGAGATGATCGGACGAACACGCATATCGCGATTGCTCGGCAGCTACCGGGGCCGGACGGCAGCCGATCATGACGCGATCTGTGCGACACTTGTTGCTCTCTCAGATATGATGATCGACCTGCCAGAGATAACCGAGTTGGATATCAATCCACTACTTGCCGACGCTGAGGGCGTAGTCGTACTTGATGCGCGCATCGTTGTTCGGAAGGCGTCTGACACGCCGAACAGGTTGGCGATCCGGCCATGGCCGCGTGAGCTGGCTCGAAAGGTGAGCGTTGGCGACATGAATCTGATGGTGCGGCCCATCAGACCGGACGACTCCGCCGCTCTTGTGAGATTCGCCGAGAAAACGAGCGCATCCGAACTGAGGCTGCGGTTCCACGGCGCCGTAGGTCAGATCACACAGGCTACAGCTGCCCGTCTCTGCCAGATCGATTATGACCGCGAGATGGTGCTGGTCGCCGAAGAACCCGGGGATGGACCTGCTGGCATCGTGCGTCTGATCTTCGATCCGGACTTCCAGACCGCTGAAGTGGCGCTCATTGTGAAGTCGGACATGCAGCGCCGCGGTCTGGGCGCACTTTTGCTGGAAGAGGCGATCGACTATGCGCGGTCGCGTGGCGCTCATCGTTTGACGGGAGATGTACTGTCCGACAACTGCACGATGCTTGACCTTGCCCTAAGGTTGGGAGCCAACCTGCATCGCCACCCCGAGGATGCGACGATTACCCGTGTGGTCGTGCCTCTCTCGTGACAACGGACGGGCAGTCCAATGCCGTCTGAGCGTGGTCCTGGGCGGCGCTTCTGCGTTGACGACCATCAATCGCTGCTTGAGGGGCGAGATGCGCCCGCAGCGCGACCTGATTTTGCGCGCCAGCTCGTCCGTTGGCACTGCGCCAGGATTACGCCTATGCTTGAGGCCTCAGAACGACATCACCCTCAGTGTCGCTTGGGGAGCCTGGTCTCTGCGGCACGATTTCGACTGCTGCCGCTGCAAGCCTTTGATACATTTTTCGTCTGCGCAGGATCGGCCACCAATCATAGAGAAAAATCTCGAGCGGTCGCCAGTTCGCGACCCATCCAACAATCATCAACCCTTCGCCAAGAATTCCGGAGGCGGCGCCTTGAGGCCACGCACTCAGCAGTAGCTGCCGCGCCACAATGCAGGCGCCCAGAACGCACAGGCCGATCAGGAGGGCCAGCCGACCTATTGCCATCAACTCACGGAGATCGCCGTTTACACGGTCGGCCTTGTAGTCGAAGTGCCGCGATATAGCGGCCTTCAAAGCGACCTGAGCCGCGGGCGACGCTTCCTCGTGTGCAACATGGAGCCGCAAGCGGATCGCCGATTTCAGCGGCAACTCCCGCGCCCACCCGACGATGAAGTCTTCAGCGGCACGCGACAGGTCGCGGGTTGGCGTTGGAAAAGGATCAAAAGGGTCAAACAGTGACTTGAGCCGATCGATCTGAAGCTCGATCAGCCCGGACTGGGATGTGCTACTATCGGGTTGGCCGGTCATTCCTTGAAACCATCTCCCGTCTTGAAGCGACCCGAGTGTGGCGCCGGGCGTCCCCCTTGTCGAAAAGCCTCTTGTATATCGCTCATTCCGGAAACGCCTCCTTGATCTTGCGCAGTCATTCCGGCCCTGCGGCGGTTATGGTTGTCGCTGTCCTTGCCTTGGGAGCTGCCCGTGCCGGATGAGCTTGTCTGGCTTGAACCCCTGCAGCGCGTTGGCCTCGCGCTGGCAATCGGATTTCTTGTTGGCGTCGAGCGCGGCTGGAAGCAGCGGGATGACGGCGAAGGCCAACGCGTTGCCGGCATCAGAACATTTGCGCTGATCGGCCTTCTGGGA
>CALRWU020000074.1:0-10384 GCA_943371945.1 Azorhizobium sp. AG788 | reverse complement strand
GTATACTCGAGCCCATGACTCGAACACAAACGCGCACATACGGAGTGCTTAACCCATCAACCCGCCAGCCTTTGCTGGAGGCCATGCTGCGCGCGTTCTGCTGGCTCGTGTCCAACGTCGTGTCGATGTTCTGGACGATCTTCAAACGCAACACCCGTGATTGGCACACGGATGACGCGAACGAAGATCAGCTCCCGACGCCGAACGACCTTACACAGGAAACATGTCAGGCCGAACCAACCGGCCTCGCCACTGGAAGCGGGCTTCAGCCCGCGTTCCCCGCGGAGGCGGGGATCCAGACTCCGCACGAAGTGCGGACAAGCAACTCAAGCGCGCCGCGCGCACTGACTGGACCCCCGCCTTCGCGGGGGACACGGCTTGCGACACCTACGCTCTCTCCCCGCTCATCCCGACGAAAGTCGGGATCCACAGGGCGGAGGGCGAACCTTGTCCCGCCCTGCAGCTTCAAACCTGCGCACGCAGCACACCCGTTCCCGGATTCCGACGCCTCATCCTGAGCCTGTCGAAAGACATCGGAATGAGCGGTTCATGTTGCGCAAAATCGGCCTGACCTAGCGCAGGCCAAACTCACCGAACCGAGCCCCGGCCCCAGCCGTAGGGTCCGCGCCCTCATGCCTATTTCGCAGGATAGCTCGCCGCGTTTGCGCGCTCGCCGGTCCAGATCGCCTGACCGTTAATCGGATAGGCCGCCAGAACGGATGCTTCGAGGTTCATGTGCTTCTGGCCCTTCACTTCGAACAGCGCTTCGAAGTCGCCCTCCTTCGGCGTTTTTTTCTCGACACGGGCGAGCCTGTCCATCTGCGTCACCGCCTCGGCGACGCCCATCACCGCTGTGTCGCGCGAGCCCGACAGTATCACGATGCGATTGCCTGTCGGCCCGGCGAAGCTCGAGAAGAAGCCGTAGTCGCGATACATCTCGTCGCTCGGCGCGGCGAGGAAGGCTTCGCTGTTATAGGCGCGACCGGCCTTCACATCGATGATCTGATCATAGCTCTTGCCGAGTGCGAACCGCGACGTCGAGAACACCGGGTCGCGCAGTGGCCCAAGCCCGCTGAGAAGTCCGACATAGATGATGTCATCCGTCTTCAGGCGGTCGAGCGGCATGTTCGACGACAGCGTCACCTGAACCTTTCGCCCCTCCCGGATCAGCGGCGCAAGATCGGCGAGCGCAAACGCGGCGGAGGCGGGCAGGTATTGCAGGGCGACATCCGAATAGCGGTCGAAATCCTTCGGGTTGCTCCACTGGCTGTCGGCCAGGTCTTCCTTGCTGTTGATCGCGAAGTCCCGGATCAGCCGCTTGAGCTTCGTCCGGTCCTCGTATTCCCCGAACATGTAATAGTCGCCGACCACGATCAGCAGCGGCCGGTTGCTCTTGGCGATCTCGGCCCACATGCCGGACTCCGCCAACTGTTTCGACTCGGCCGCGGGCCGGTTGGCGAACACCGACCACGCGGCAATGTTCCCACCGATCGCCAGTACGGCCAATCCGGCGGCAATCAGTCCCCAGCGCATCTTCCGCTGTGGCGGCGCCTCGCTGACGAGTTCCGGCTCGACCTGTGCCTCAGTCTCGAGTCCCGCATCGTTCGCGTCTCCGCGGGAGCAGGCAATCCGGTAGTCGCCCTTCGGAATGTCCAGCCGAACGCCGTTCGGCATCCCGTGCCGCAGGTAGAAATCGTCGAGCCGCTTGCGCAGCCGGTGGATGTAGACCCGGGCGACCGGGTCATCGCGCATCGAATCCGGGCCCGTTTTGCCGAACACGGCGAGGGCGATTTCCGCCTCCTTCGGCGGCCGTCCCTCGGCCGAGCGCTGGGCCAGGAATTCGAACAGCTCCAGCAGCCGCCCCGACCCGCCGAGCACGCCCGACTCGCGCACGCGGGCGATCTCCGCAAGGGCTGCGGGAGCGAGAATCTCGGGCGCTTCAGGGGGCGTAACGGTCATGTAACGTCCAGCAAATCTGGCGCTTGGTGTACCGCATCCCGCAGGCGCAGTCTCGCGCCTGAAACTTCACGTTGTCGGTACGGACTGCATTTCCCCGAGCGGGCGAGACCGTTCTCACAGCCCGCCAGATATCGTCAACAGCGCCCGGCTTGTCGCACCCGCCTAGACCTTGTCGGTAGGGGCTTCTGGGCGGCGCGCGTGCTCCGCCCCGAGTTCCCGGGCGATCAGGTCTTCCCTTAGGCATTCCAGCGTCCACAGGACGTTCTCGGCCACCCTGCTGCTGGGATAGGTGAAAGTGTTGATCGCCAGCGCCCGGGTCGCCATCGCCACAGTCCCGATCAGCCCCCGTAATTCCCGGCCGGGTCTCAGTCCTGCTTCCTTCGCCACTTCGGCGATCATCCGGACATAGTCTTCCGAAATTGTGCTCATCATGGGCGTCACGGCTTCACGGATTTCCGGATCGCTACGAGATCCGATGCGGATCTCGTTCAGCGCCATGCCCTCCGGCATTCGCTGCGTGGCGAACGACAGGTCCATGATCCGTCGGAACCGGTCCAGTCCGGATGCAAGCTTGGCCAATTCAGCGGCCCGGAACTCGCTCTGGCTGGCGTAGGCGAATTCGACCGTCGCCACGATCAATGCCTGGCGCGTCGGGAAGTGGTGCATCATCGCGCCGCGGCTCACGCCCGCAGCATCGGCAACCTTGATGTTGGTGACGGCCCCATAGCCCGAGTGATCGAGCCACTGGATCGTGGCCTCCAGAATCTGCCGCCGGGTTGCCGCCGAACGATCGACATTCTTGCGTCGCTCCGGCCTCGGCCTGGCCGGCGCCACAGTGCGGGTAGGATCCGCCATGTCAGCTTCCCTTGCAGCGGCCCAACACCAACCAGCATAATCGGCCCCCTTGCTCGCAAGTGCAAGAACGGGATCATCCAGACCACTGCGTCACGATTTGCAGCCGGACAGCGGCGGGGGTAAGTGACTGCAGAATACACGGGAGCGAACATGGCAAAGATTGAGTGCGTGGATCCGGCCGAGGCTGGCCTCAATGCCGAGCGCCTGAAGCGTATCCCGGCCTTCTTTGAGCCCTATATCGAAAAGCAGAAGCTGCCCTGCGTCGCAGTCCTCGTCGCGCGCGGCGGGCAGGTTGCCCACCTGTCATTTCAGGGCTCGACCGAAATGGGCGGTTCGCGCCCCATCGACGAGGACACGATCTACCGCATCTATTCGATGACCAAGCCGGTCACGTCGGTTGCGGCGATGATGCTGTTTGAGGAAGGCGCCCTCCGGCTCGACCACGAAGTCTATCGCTACATCCCGGAATTCCAGGACGTGATGGTGATGGGCGAGGACAGCCAGCTGCACAAACCCACCCGCGCCATGACTGTCCGCGACCTGTTCCTGCATACGTCGGGCCTCACCTATTCCTTCATCGTGCAGACCCCGGTCGACGAGTTCTATCGCAAGAACAGGCTGGATTACGGGAGCTGGAAGGGCGACCTGAAATCCTTCTGCGAAGCGCTGGCCAAAGCGCCGCTTGTTTTCTCACCGGGCGACAAGTGGAATTACTCGAACTCCACCGACGTCCTCGGCCGCGTCGTCGAAGTCGCCTCGGGCATGACCCTCGACCAGTTCTTCCAGACACGCATCTTTGCCCCGCTCGGCATGACCGATACCGGCTTCCATGTTCCAGCCGAAAGCCTCGATCGCCTGATGGCCTGCTACTCGCGGAATCCCACTGATGGCGTGATCTCGCTTGCAGACGCCGCGGGCGCTGCAAGCCGCTATGCCAAGGCGCCGAATGTCTTCTCCGGCGGCGGCGGTCTCGCCTCCACCATCGGCGACTACTTCAAGTTCTGCCTGATGCTGGCAAATGGCGGCGAGCTCAACGGCGTGAGGCTGCTCTCGCCGAAGACGCTCGAGTTCATGACGATGAACCATCTGCCGGGCAACAAGACGCTGAAGGATATGGGCGACAAGACGTTCTCGGAATCGCGCATGGATGGGTCCGGCTTCGGTCTCGGCTGGGCGGTCACCACCGACGTGGTCGCCACCACCCAGCCGGGCTCGGTCGGCACGTTTTCGTGGGGCGGCATGGCGTCGACCTTCTTCTGGATCGACCCGGTCGAAGACCTCATCGCGATCCAGATGACGCAGCTGATGCCGTCGGGCGCTTATCCGATCCGTCCGCAGCTGCAGCAGCTCGTTTACGCCGCGATCGAGGAGTAAGGCGCATGGAAGATCCCATGAACGAGTTCACAAGAAAGCTAGTTGAGCTCGTTCGGGATCGTTCCATTAGAAACTGCGACGCGACGCTACTGCCACATATCGGTGGGCAAGAAGCGGAGAAGTGGAAATCTCTCATAGCGGGCGGCGATACTCATGCGCTCGTGCAGAGGGTGATCGCGGACACGGTGGACACAACGATCTCACAACTCTTGAGCGTGATTGATAGCGGCGAGTTCAAGCTGGCCTATCACGCCGAAAGCGGAAAGCTCATTGATTTGGAGGTCGAGGGGCTGGGCGAGATGGTTGGCTGGTATCTTGGAACGGAATCGTGGCGTCATCAGTATTCGCAAGAGCGATTCAATGACTATACGGTTGGCCTCTCGCTGAACTGGGATGATTGGAAGGATTGATCTTTCGATCCGCGGTGATTCTCAACGCACGTCGCAGATCTGAGTGACTAAGTTACCTTCGCCCGTGCATGAAGTTCTGGCCTATCCCACGCCCGGGTTTCCAGGATATCGGCGAGCTGATCCATCGCATCCCACACATCAACGAACCGCACATACAGCGGGGCGAGCCCGAAACGCATCGCATCTGGCGCGCGGAAATCCGGGATGATGCCGCGTGCGATCAGAGCCTGCACAATGGCATAGCCATTCTCATGCATCAGGCTCACATGTCCGCCGCGCTTGGTCGCGTCTCGCGGCGATATGGTCGGCAGTCCCATCGCGTCCGCCCGCGCGATCACGAGGTCGCCTAAGGCTCCGGTCTTGGCCGCGATGTCTGCCAGGTCCACGCCGGCAAACGCGTCGAGTGCTGCATCCAGCGTTGCAAGCGACAACACTCCGGGCGTCCCTGCCGCGAAGCGTGCGACGCCCTCACGCGGCGCATAGCCGGAACTGAACGCAAACGGATCGGCGTGCCCGAACCACCCCGATATCGGCGAGGCAATCCGCCCCGCCAGTTGATCATGCACATAGACAAAGGCGGGCGCGCCGGGGCCACCATTGAGAAACTTGTACGTGCATCCCGTTGCCAGTAGCGCGCCATCCGCCTCCAGCTTCAGCGCCAGCACGCCAGTCGCATGGCTGAGGTCCCAGACGATCAAGCCGCCGCTCGCCCGCGCCATCTTCTCGCTGGCAGCAACATCTACAATGTCCGACGACCGATAGTTGACGATGCTCCTGATCAGCACGCCGCCCGTCTGCTTCAACGCCGCTACGCCCTGATGCTCGGCCACCCGCATCATGGTTGCGCCAGACAGCGCCGTCAGTCCTTCGGCCACATACTGGTCGGTCGGAAACTCGCTGTCCTCGACAATCAGCGTCCGCGATTTCGCCAGCGGCAAGGCGGCGGCCGCCAGCTTGAACAGGTTTACCGAGACGCTGTCCGCCACGATGACATCGCAATCCGCTACGCCAATCAGCCGGGACAGTTTCGCGCCGACGGTGCGGGGCAGGTCGATCCACCCGGCCGTATTCCACGACCGGATCAGTCCCTCGCGCCATTCCTCGCGCGCTGTGCGCTCCACCCGCGTCAGTGCAGCGTGGGTGGCTGGTCCCAGCGAATGTCCGTCGAGATAGATAACGCCATCGGGCAGGGCGAACTGCGCTCGCACAGGGGCGAGCGGGTCAGCGCGGTCCAGCGCTTCGCATTCTTCTCGCGTCCGGGGAGTCTGGCTCATGCGCCATCTGCGACAACAGTATGGACGCTTGCAATAGCGACCATCCCTTGCGACTTACGGCCATGCGCTCTGCCTTGATCATCCTCGCCTTAGCCGCCTCGGCCTGCTGTGGGTGTTCGCCCGCCCCGCTGCCGCAAGCCTCCCTGGAGCAAAGCAATCCCGTGACTGCCGCAAGGTTGATGACCTGGGACGATCTGTTCGGCCGCCCGGCCGTAGCGCCCTCTCAAACTGTGCAGTGGGGGCCAGCAGCCACCGATGTTGCTGATCTCTGGCTGCCTGCTGGCGCCGGTCCGCATCCGGTTGTCGTCATGGTCCATGGCGGGTGCTGGCAGAAGGAAGTCGCTGATCGCACGATCATGAACTGGGCCGCTGAAGATCTGCGCGCTCGCGGACTTGCCGTCTGGAATATCGAGTACCGTGGCGTTGACGAAACCGGCGGGGGCTATCCCGGTACATTCCTCGATGTTGCGCACGCGGCCGACGCCCTGCGCGACCAGGCGGCGGCTCACAATCTCGACCTCTCGCGCGTTGCAGCCTTTGGCCATTCCGCTGGCGGGCACCTCGCCATGTGGCTGGCTGCGCGCCCGCGCCTGCCTCAGTCCAGTCCGATGCGGATGGACGATCCGCTGAAGCTGGTGGGCGTGGTCAATTCTGGCGGCTTGGCCGATCTGGCGGAGTCGAAAGACGTCACCGATCGCAGCTGCCTTGCTGACATCTACGACAAGCTTGTCGGCCCCATCAGCGCCGCGCGCGCCCGCGTCCTGTCAGACACATCCCCCGCCGAAATGCTGCCGCTTGGCGTGCGGCAGATCAGCGTGAACGGCCACGAGGATCGCATCGCTCCGCCTGTGCTCGGCGAATCGATCGCGCGCAAGGCGCGGGCAGCCGGCGATCGTGCCGAAGCTCAGGTCGTGATGAACTCGGGCCACGTCGAACTCATCGCCCCGGGTACAAAAGCCTGGGATGTCGAGGCCGCTGCGTTGATGGCTCTGCTCGGTGCGAAGCCCTAGTTTTTCTTCGGCTTTGCCGTCGCTTCAACCGCCCGCTTATCGTCTTCGCGTGCGCCGGCCAGAATGCCGATCAAGCCGTGATTGCCTTCATGGCAGGCGTACTCGTAGACATTGCCGTCGACCGAGGCGAACTCGTACTCGCCGCCCCACGGTTCGGCCCAGGTATCCGGGTCCTGCACGTCAAACGCGTAGTGGAGGCGATCCGGGGCCACGCGCGTGAAGCGCTCCGTGACTTTCATGTTCGCTCCGCCGCCGCGCAGGTTCTGCCCCGCGTGGAAGCCGACCGTTTCCACCACCAGCGTGTCGCCATCCCACCGGCCGATGGAGTCGCCCATCCACGGCTTGATGCCGTCCGCGCGGTGTTTGGTGTTGAGCGGGATGATACGTGCGTCGTGGACCATTTCCACCAGGATGACGACATTGTCCTCCGTCTGCACGAACTGGTACGTGTTGTTGTACAGCTGGTCGGTCATCACCGGGCCCGACGAAATGCCGAAGCTCATGATGCAGCGTTCGCCCAGCGAGCGTTCCTCGGGATTGTCGGCGGCGCCACGTGAGGCGCTTTCCTCGCTCGACTCGATCACGCGTGCGCGCGCGCCGGCCCCGGTGATACGCGGGGGAATGCGGCCATTCTTCGGATAGGTGATCAGCGATGTGCGGCCTTCGCCGTTGACGCGCATGACCCAGTCACCCGGATCAGTCCAGCCTGCGTTGTAGCCACAAGCGGCGCCGCGCGCGCCACTGCGGCATTCGTCAAGCGTATCCGGGCCGTTGGCGATCTTGGTCCAGTTGTCCTGGATCTCCTTCGGCGTCTTCGCATTCTGACGCTCGTTGCGCGCGAAGGTGTCCTTCTCGATCTGCTCCATCTCCGCGGCGGAGAGTACCAGCTTGTCGCCATCCTTCGGCGAGCGCTCAAGATTGGTCGACGTCGCGTTGGTCCACACGCCGCTGAGGTCGGGCTTTCCGTTCTGCTGGCGCGGAACCTCGTATCCGGATCGTACGACTGGCGCGCCCGCCGGTCCGCCTGTCTGGGCGCTGGCAACACTTGGCGCGGTGATCGCGCAAAGCATGGCGGCGCTGAGCATGAGGGCGCGAAGCGTGTTCCGCTGGTTCATGAATTCTCCTCCCGGTGGCGTCCACTTCCGTGAGCAACGCCTTTTCTATCCGGGAGAAAGCCGCATCTGTGCCTGCGAGGCAAGTACGACGCGATCAAGTTGAGAGGAGCTTAGCGCTTGTCGCCGGACATCCGGACGATCACTTCGACCGAGCTGATCTTCGAACCGGCCGGAATTTCGGGCAGACCCTCGACGCGAATCGAGTCGCCCGGAATGTCGTGCAGGACGCCGTTATCTTCGAAGAAGAGGTGGTGGTGGTCCGAGACGTTGGTGTCGAAATAGGTGCGGTCCGTGTCCAGCGTGATCCGCTTCATGAGGCCAGCCGACACGAACTGGTTCAGCGTGTTGTAGACGGTGGCAAGCGACACCCGCACGCCGTTCTTCCGCGCCATCACGGCGACATTGTCTGCCGTGACATGCCGGTCGAGCCCATCGAACAACAGTCCGCCGATCGCGATCCGTTTCGGGGTCGCGCGCAGGCCGGCTGACTGGAGGCGGGTCTCAACTCTCATGCCCCGCTAGAATGGTTCTAGTTTGCCGGGAAATCAAGCAGGAACCCGTCCGCGGGCCAATAAGCCGCAGAAAACACGGTATTAGTGCTCTGCTGGGCACAGCGGCGCGAATGGGCGATACTCTCATATCGCGCCGGACCAATCGCCCGCCCAGCGCAAATCGTGGGGTATTTCATGCGGATTGCTGCGGCGCTTGCCGGTCTGGTTCTCCTGGTGTCCGGCTGTGCATCGACAGCCCCAGCCACCCCTGTCGCGGCTGTGGCCGCCGCCGAAAGTGCAGAGGTCACCGCCACGCGGGCCGCGATCCAGACCTATGTCGAGAAAAACCAGTTTTCGGGAACCGTGCTGGTGGCCAAGGATGGCAAGCCGGTGTTCCGGGAGGGCTTTGGCTTCGCCAGCCGGGAGCTGAATGTACCGGTCGCGCCGGACTCGATCTTCCGCATCGGCTCGATCACCAAGCAGTTCACCGCCGCCGCCATCATGCAGCTGGCCGAAGCGGGCAAGCTGAGCGTCGAGGATCCGATCAGCAAGTATTACGCAAATGCTCCTGCGACGTGGGCGAAGGTGACGCTCCGCCATCTGCTGTCCCATCGATCTGGCATCGGCGACTATACGAGCCTGCCCAACTTCTTCGAAAAGCTCGCGGCTGAGGATCGCACGCCCGAGCAGATCATCGCGATGACGCGCGACGCGCCGATGGAGTTCGAGCCGGGCACGAAGTTCGCCTACAACAATTCCGGCTACATCGTTCTGGGTTATGTCATTGAGAAGGTCAGCGGCCAGAGCTACGCCGACTATGTCGAGCAACACATCTTCAAGCCGCTGGGCCTCAAGGATACCGGCTACGAAGTCTCGACCGCTGTTCTGCCGCGTCGTGTCGCCGGATATGGCTTTGCAGACGGCAAGTGGACGAATGCAACCTACCTCTCCATGTCGCTGCCCTACGCAGCGGGATCGCTTTATTCCACTGTCGATGACCTGCTGGCCTGGGAAAAAGCGTTCTTCGGCGACAAGGTCGTCTCCGCCGCCTCACGCGCTGCGATGACCACGGATCAGGGCGAGAAGTACGGCTTTGGACTCCTGATCGATGATCTCGGCGGCCACAAGAACATCTGGCACAATGGCGGCATCAACGGCTTTGCGACCCACATGGTCAATTTTCAGGATGATGGCTTGATCGTCATCACCCTCGCCAATCTCGAGAGCGCGCGCTCGACCCGGCTGGGTACCGAAATCGCTCGCATCTGGCTCGGCCTGCCGACGCCGCCCCCGCCAGCCGCGCTGGTTCCGGTTACGGTCGCGCCTGCCGTGCTTGATCGCTATGTCGGCGTCTACGAGTTGATGCCCAGCTTCAACATCACGGTCAAACGTGTCGATGGCGGACTGACAGCGCAGGCGACGGGGCAGGGCGCCTTCCCGCTCGTGGCGACGTCGGACACTGAATTCCACTATCAGGAAGCCGGCATCCGCATTGTCTTCCCGGCAGGTGATGGCCCGGCGCAATCCTTCACCCTGTTCCAGGGCGGCCCACGCGAGGCCAAACGCATCGCCGCGAACTGATAGCGGTGGCTTTGCGCGCTCACTTGCCCGTGTGGAGGGCTTGCGCAGACGCGCTTGCCATGGATAGGCAGGCAGCAAGCCGCGTCCACATCATAGACGAGCATGCGGCACGGGAGACGCGCTTTGACTTCTGCTTCCACTGGTCCGCTTGCGGGCGTGAAAATCCTCGACCTGTCGACGGTCGTGCTCGGCCCCTATGCGACCCAGCTGATGGGCGACATGGGCGCCGACGTGGTCAAGGTCGAGAACGGTACGGGCGACATCATGCGCCATGCGGGTCCGTCGCCAGCGCCGGGCATGGGCGCGATCTACATG
>CALRWU020000073.1:0-10402 GCA_943371945.1 Azorhizobium sp. AG788 | reverse complement strand
TCGGAGGCGTCGAGTTCGGTCCATGAGGCGACGAGAGACACGTCTTCAAGCGGGTTCGCGGTGACATACAGCTCCCAGCCCGAGCGATCGGAGTCCGTCGTGCTGTTGAGCGGCGTCGTCTCGAAGGTCGGCAGGAAGTCGGTGAAGATCTCGTTGTCGAGCGTCGACTTGAAGTAGGTGAGATTGACGACAAGCTTGTCGGCGATCAGCGTCTGCTCGATGCCGAAGTCCCAGCCGACAGCCTCTTCGGGGACAAGCGCGGCGTTTCCGATGAACGTGCCGGGGTCGAAGCCGAACTGTTCGATGAAGGTCGGGTTGGTGACGCCGGTTCCGTAGGACGTATGAAGGCGTGAGCCGGAATTGGGGATCGCCCACGACGCGGCGAGGCTGTAGGTGTCGGCATCCTCGAAATCATTGTTCTGGTCGCGGCGAACGGTCGCGTAGAGGTTGAGCTGCTCGGCGATCTCGGCGCGGTATTGCAGGCCGAAGGCGTTCAGCGTGCGCGACTCGTCCCGGCCGGTGAACGTGTCTTCAAAGGTCTCGCGCTCGTTCTCGACAAAACCGGAGAGGACGTGCGCGATGGTAGCGTCGCCAAAGCGCAGCGTCGATAGAATGCCGATCTTGGCGCGGGTCGAGTCGACGCCACTCTGATCGAGCGGGATCGCCTGGAGTTCGGCGAGGGTGGGGGCGGGCGGGCCGAAGAGGAAGGGGAAGTTCGTCGTCCGGTTGATGCGGCTTTCGTCTACGTACGAGGCTGAAAGCGTTGTCTCCCAGGCGCCGGCGAAGGGATCGAACACCGCAGAGCCGCCGACCATGGTCTGCTCATGCTCGGTCTCGCTGGCGTCGTCATAGGTGCGCCCGGCGATCGGAAAGCCGAAAGCCTGACCATCAAGCTCGGCTGTCGACTTGAAGTAGCGCGCGATGCCGTTGATGTGCAGCGTGTCGGAGATCGCCGCTCCGCCGCGCAGGTTGAAGCTGGCGGCCGTGTTGCCTTCCTTGTCGCCGGGCTTGGCGCTGCCGACCGCGGACACGCCCTTCGCGGTCTGGTCGGGGGAGACGTCATAGCCGGACGAGGTCAGCCAGCTGGCGCTGATGCCGGCGTAGCTATCTGCATCGCCAAGGCCGGCATTAGCGGCGAGCTCGACTGTGTCGAACGATCCGGCCTCAACGGATGCGCCGAAGGAGTGGCCGTCCACCTCGCGGCGGGAGATCAGGTTGACCACGCCAGCGAGTGCGTTGGAGCCATAAAGCCCGCTCTGAGGTCCGCGCAGGACTTCGATGCGAGCGATACCGCCCGTCAGCAACGTCGAGAAATCGGTCTCGCCCTGATCAGGGCTGGAGATGTCGATGCCATCGAGCAGCACGAGCGTGTGGTTGGCTTCGCCGCCGCGAATGCGGACCTGAGTCAGCGACCCCGGTGCGCCCGGTTGGCTGACGGCAACAGACGGAACCTGCCGCAGCACTTCGGGCACATACACATAGCCCTGATCCTCGATAATCTGTTCCGAGATGACGGTGATGGTCTGGCCGACCTTGTCTGCGTTGACCGGCACGGCTGTGCCGGTGACGACAAGGGTGTCGCGCTCATTCTGGGCTGTCTGCGCGAAAGCCGTTGGCGCAAACGCAAGCGCGCTGCCGATGGCAAGCGCGATCCAGGAAGTATTCAGTTCAAGTCTCATAAGACGTCTCCACAAGGGTTGGAGACCGTCATCCGCATGGCGTCGCCGCCGTACGGATGTACGGTCGCTAGACGTCGCCACTCGGAAATTTTTCCGTTCGCGCGGCCCTTCCCCGGACCGTCGAAAGACGACTGCGGCAGGCAGGTCTCCTGGCTCGCGGGTCAACACCATTGCGCATCGCCTTCCCAGTTGGCCCCTAAGGGCTTCCCAGTGGCAGTGATGCGCGGCTCGCCGCTTACAGTTGCGGGGGCAGCCCGGGCCTTAACCCGGTTCCCTTTTGATCCTCTCTCGAGGAACCTGTCGCAAGGCGATCAATAGCCAGAGTTGCGTCAGGGGCAAGTACCTAGCACCCACATCATTTCGAAACGCGTGGCCTGAACACTGCAGGCCGTGGAGCCAGGATGAACGATTCAACCGTCAGCGGGCACGAGGCCGGCGCAGGTTCGCATGTCGCGGGCGATGCGCAGCGCTTTGTCGTGCTCGACGGCTTGCGGGGTGTCGCGGCGTTCGCCGTGATCCTCGACCACGTGCCCGGTGGCGCGCTGGGCGACCTCCTGCCGGGACGCTATCTCGCGGTCGACTTCTTCTTCGTGCTCAGTGGCCTTGTGCTGTCGCATGCCTATGGCCGCCGGCTGGAGCAGGGCTGGTCGCCGCTGACGTTCCTGACGGCGCGGCTGATCCGGCTTTATCCAATGTACCTGCTCGGCCTGATGATCGGACTCGCGCTGTCCGTTATGGGATTGCTGCGCGGTTGGGTCGGGCCGACCTGGAGCGATGTGCTCACCACCGCAGCGCTCGGCCTTCTGTTTCTGCCAGCGCCACCGATGCCGGCCTTTGGCGGCGGTTCGCTCTATCCGTTCAATGGACCTGCATGGTCCTTGTTCTTCGAGCTGATAGCAAACCTCATCTACGCTCTGATCGCGCGCTTCCTATCGTGGCGTATGCTCGGCGCGATCCTCGCAGTTGCCTCGGTCGCTGTGGTCTACACGCTCAACCGCCACGCAGGCATGGGCGGGCCGGGGTGGCTGTGGGAGCACATCGACGCGGGTTTTGCGCGCGTGATGTTCGATTTCTTCGCGGGCGTCGCGATTCATCGCTTGCGGCTGATGAGGCAAATTCCGGCGCTGCCATGGTGGTTGGCGCTCGCGGGATTCCTGGCTGTGATCGCAGTCCCGGCGCCTGGCGAATGGCGCGTCGTTTACGATAGTGCCGCTGCACTCATACTGATGCCCGCGCTGGTCGCGTTGTCGGCGGGTTCGAGGGGCACCGGCGTGGTCGCCCGCATCTGCTCCACAATCGGACTCCTCTCCTACGGCGTCTACGTTATCCACGTGCCGATGTTCGCAGCGCTGGGCGTCGGAGCAGCAGCCCTTCATGTGCAACTGGGCGAGGGGCCGTGGCTGGCATTGCTCGTCGCCGTGCTGGCGGCGGTGGGGGCAGCGGTCGCACACGTGGTTTACGACACGCCGTTGAGAGGCTGGCTCTCCGCGCGGGCGAGAAAGCCCAACGTCCGCAACATCCCCGGAGAACGTGGTTAACACCCGTCCCCAACCATGGCATGCCGCTTGCTGCCGTTGGGGGAACGGGTCCGGTCCGCACCCCGTCCTTGCGGGCCAGTTTCTGGCTGGGCTGTGAAAAAAACACTGAGCAGGCTGTCGCATTCTGTCGGGGTGGACCGCAAACGGTTCGCCGCGATGCGCATGTGCTGCGAGCGGCATGTGCTTGCCCGCGTCGGACTGGCGCGGCGCCGCTATATCGGCCGCATCCTCTGCTATCACACGGTGGGCCAGGAAGACTGGGGCACCAACGACGTCACGCCGAGCCAGCTGCGCCGCCATATCGAGATGGCGCTGAACGCGGGCTATCGCTTCGTGCCCGCCTCCGAGATTGCGCGGACGGGTGGGGGACCAAAGGATCTCGCGATCACATTCGATGACGGCATGAAGAGCGTGGCGACGACAGCAGCGCCGATCATGAAGGAATACAACCTGCCGTGGACCTTCTTCCCGGTGTCTGACTGGACCGACGCCAAGGTCGACTGGGTGACGCCGATGGTTATGGACTGGAAGGACGTCGAGTCCCTTCTGGCTGCCGGCGCCGAGATGGGCAGCCATTCGGCAACGCACCCGGACTTCGGCCGGATCGGCATGCAACAAATGATCGATGAGCTCGGCGGCTCGCGCCAGCTGTTCGAAAAGCGCCTCGGCTTTGCGCCGAAGACGTTTGCGATCCCCCTTGGCCAGTCGATGAACTGGAAACCGGAATCGATGAAGGCCGCCAGCGATGTCGGCTACGACGTCATCTACGCGCAGGCGGAAGCCACCCGGCCCAAGGGCACGGTCGCACGCACCTTCGTTACCAAGTTCGACGGCGACAGGATTTTCAATGCTCTGCTGAAGGGCAAGTTTGACCACTGGGAAGAATGGGTGTGAGCGCAGGCGTCACTCTCGTGTCGGTGGTCGTCCCCACGCGGGATCGTCCTGCGCTTCTGCGCGAGGCGCTCGCCAGCATTCGCGCCATCGAGACGGATGCCCTGACATTCGAGATACTGGTCGGCGACAACGGCAAAGACGCGGCAAGCCGCGCTGCCGCAGAAGAATTCGGCGCGATCTACCTCCCCGTGGAACGCGCGGGGGCAGGAGCTGCACGTAATGCCGGGTTGAAAGTTGCCTCAGGCGAATTCATCGCCTTCCTCGATGACGACGATGTCTGGCTGCCCGAAAACATCGCCAACCACCTCGCACAGATGCGTGCGCGCCCGGAGCTAGACGCAGTCTTCGGCCAGATCGTCACGACCGACATGGATCTGACGCCAAGCGGGCAGCCCTGGCCCGAAGCCGGTGTCGAGGGCGACAAACTCGTGCAGGCCATGCTCTCCGGCTATTATCCGCAGCTCGGCGCGACGACGGTGCGGGCAAGCGCGGCCAAGGCCGTCGGCCTGTTCGACGAAAGCCTGCTCGGGGACCAGGACTGGGACTGGCAGTTGCGCATCGCGCGTCGCCGCAAGACGGGCTTCACGCCAACCCCGAGCGTCCTGTTCCGGCAGCGTCCGCCGGGTTCGTTCGACAAGCTGCGCCTCATGCGTCTGGGCTTCGCGCGTAAGGTGTTCCTGCGTCATGCCCTCCCCGAACGCGGCGTGTTCGGTCATCCACTTGCGATTGTGAAAAGCTACACGCTGACGATGCGCCAGTATTTCGATTACTTCGTTGATGCGGCTGTGACCCGGTCCGCCGAAGGCGACCGCGGCGGCGCGCTTGCGGCTATCGGCGGAGCGTTCCGCGTCTTTCCAGGACGCACGATCTTTCATCTCGCGCTCAAGCCGAGATTGCGCGGCGCTGCACTCGGAGTGCTGACGCCATGGACTGGCAAGCGGTCGGCGGGAGCAGTCTGACATGTCTGAACGGATCGACGTCGCTTTCGGGTTCGACGGCCGCTATGCGCCGCACGCCGCCAATGTGATGGCGTCTATCATCCGCCATGCGCCCGGCGCCAAGCTACGCTTTCTTGTCCTGCAATGCGAAGTGACGCCTGAGCAGAAGCGGCGCATTGAAGAGGCCGCGGCTGGCCCAGAATATGTCTGGATCGATGTTGGCGACGACGATCTGCCGGCCTACGCCACGCGCGGTCACCTCAATCGCACCGTGTTGTTCCGGCTTGGCCTCGAGAAACTGGCGCCGGCCGATTGCAACCGTGTGCTTTACATCGACGCCGACACCATCGTGCTGGGCGACATTCGCGAGATGTGGACCGCCGATCTCGGCGGCCACGCGCTCGCAGCTGCTACGGATTGCTATCAGGACGCAGAAAAATTCGCCGAGACATGGTCGCTTTCCAAAGGCGGGCGCTATTTCAATGCTGGCGTGCAGGTGATCGACCTCGCGAAGGTGAGGGAAGGCAAGCTATTCACACAGGCGCTGGATTTCATCGCCGAGCATGACTCGAAACTGCTGTTCGGCGATCAGGACGCGCTCAACTATGTCTTCTGGAAAGACGCAGCAGTTCTCGAACCCACATGGAACGTCCAGCGCTTCCTGAAGCGCGACGAGATCGCCAACGAGACGGCGCCGGATCGCCGCTGGGGCCATGCCATGCCGCGCCTCATCCACTATATCGGCACCGAGAAGCCGTGGATGCGGAATGTCTGGCATCCCTGGGCCTGGCTCTACTGGGAGAACATGAAACGCACGCCGTTCGCCGCCGAGGTGAAGCGCGCGTTCCGGATGGATTTCCTGCAGATGATGCGCCTGCGCCTGCGCTGGTGGCTGCGCAAACCGGCCTGAGGTCCTGACGTTCAAGAGATAGTTGACTAAGTCAACTGTCGGCGCAAGGGTTCGGTCATGCCGCTGCCATCGCAATCCCAAATCGCTTCCGTTCGCCGCTTCAACCGCTTCTACACGCGCGAAGTCGGCGTCCTGCGAAAGAACTTCCTTGATACGCCCTGGTCGCTCGCTGAAATGCGCGTGCTGTTCGAGATTGCGAACGGGAGGGACGTAACCGCCGGCGACATCGCCAAGGCGCTTGATCTCGATGCTGCTTATCTAAGTCGTATGCTGCGCACCTTCGAGGCGGGCGGGCTTGTGACGCGTACGCAATCCGAAACGGACGGGCGCGTAAATCATCTCGGCCTCACTGCAAAAGGGCGTAGGCAGTTCGCCGCCGCGAACGAGCGGCAACTTGCGAGCACAACGGCGATGCTGGGGCGACTGAAAACCCCAGATCGCGCGCGACTGGTCAGCGCGATGAAGACGATTGAGGTGTTGCTTGCCGGCGGGCCGGAAGCTGATCCGGAGATCGTGCTGCGTGATCCCGAGCCTGGCGATCTAGGCTGGATGGTGCAGCGCCACGCCGAACTCTATTTCGAGGAATATGGCTGGCAGGGTCCGTTCGAGGGGATGTGCGCCCGCATCGTCTCGGACTTTTCCGCCAACTTCGATCCGAAGCTCGAAAAGTGCTGGATTGCCGACATGGGCGGCGAACCCGTCGGCTGCGTGATGCTGGTGAAGGATAATCCGAGGGCGAAGGAGGCCGATGTGTCACGAATCCGCCTGCTGCTGCTTGATCCGAAAGCGCGCGGCAGGGGCCTTGGCAAACGGCTGGTCGAGGAATGCGTTACGTTCTCGCGCGCGAAAGGCTATCGACGCGTGACGCTATGGACGCACAAGGAACTCACGGCTGCGCGCGCGATCTACGCCAGGCTGGGCTTCGTGAAGACGGGCGAGGAAAGCCATGACGACTGGGTCGGCAAGGCGACATCGGAGTTCTGGGATCTGGAGCTGTAGGCGAAGCGGCGGGCGCAGAGGCGCGCCCGCCTTCTTCGGTCAACGCGGGATTTCTTCCGACTGGTAGACGGAGAGGACGTGGCCATCAGGGTCGGCGAGGTCTGCGGACCATCCGCCGGGCGCTTCGCTGAGCGGGGTGACGATGGTGACGCCCTTTTTTGCAAGGCCTTCAACGATCCCGTCGATGCCTCCTTCGGCCAGGGTGAAGACGATGATGGGCGACTGGCCCGGTTTTGCTTCGGCGTTGGCGAAGAAGATGAGGTCGATGCCGCCGGCCGTGTGGGCGATCAGAAAGTCGCCACCGTGTTCGGGGCCTTCGCCGGGGACGCGATCGACAGCGAGGCCGATTGTGTCGCGGTAGAAGGCTTCGGTCCGGTCAATGTCGGATACGTAGTAGACGATGTTCCCGATCGCGTAATTGCCGAGCATGGGTGTCTCCTTTGTGCTTACCCGGCTGTCTGTTGCCGCGGGACGGCGATTTGTGAGCGGCTGACCACGAAAAGATGTCCGTCGGGGTCGTGGCTGGCGAGGAATGCGTTCTGGCGGCGTGCTGGACCGAGCAACGCCCGGCGGATGCGGCCGAATGCCAGCGGGCCAGTCGGGTCCGCTTCCGGCGTCGCGGCGTTGTTGAGCGCGCGCTTGAGCTGGGAGATGCGCTGGCGGAGGGCGGCGTCAGAGAGATTCAGCAGCCAGCCGATTTCGCGGCGGGTGTGGCCGGAGAGGGCGAGAAGCGCCGTGAGGCGGAGGGCGGGGGAGAGAGGGGGGAGTATTGCGGAAGCGCCCTCCGTACTGGCGCTGCGAGCGGGTCCGCCTCGCCCACGCTGAGCGTGCGGGAGGACGTCTTCGCTCCACGCGCTTTCGCGCCGCCTGCGGCGGGCGCTGGTGCGAGCGTCGAAGGCGGCGCGGTTAGTAATGACGCCACAAAGCCAGCGGCGGGTTTCGGGCGAGGTGAGGTCGGTGCGGCCGGCTTCGAGCGCCGCAAGCAGCGCGGATTGCAGGACGTCGTCAGCCTCGTCTGGCCGGCGGGCCACACGTCGGGCCTGGGCATACAGGTCGGCAAAAGCGCGGGGTGGAGCCATCCCCGGAAGCTAGCTCGACATAGCCATTGCGGGAATAGGCCCAGACGGCCCCAAGCGGTCTCTAGGTGGCCGGCGTGACTGTCAGCGGCCCTGCCTCGTCCTGCGGAATATCGACGATGAGTTTTTCATCCGCGGTCTTCACGTCGCCTGTGCCTTCCTCGATCCACGAGCGGCTGACCTTCAGCACGACCCGTGTCGGCGATTCCTCGACCACACTCCAAGAATTGAAATCGCCGATCTGGAAGACGCGCGTCCAGCCGTCGGGCTGGGTGAAGAGGGCCAGGTAGGTGTAGAGCCCGTTGATGGCGGGATCGCCCCCGGCCGTCGAGAACAGCTTCACGTCGGCATCCTTCACGAAATGGATGTCGGTGACCGAGGCGGCGCCGGAGAGATCCTCTGATTCCTTTTCAGCCGCGACGGTGCGCGCAGGGCCTGACGGCTTGGCGGGTTCTGCGGCCGGCGCGGGGGCCGCTGCCGGGGGGGCGGGCTCAGCCGGTTTCGCGGCCTCCTGGGTGGCAGGCTGGCAAGCGGCCAGTGCGAGCGCGGCGGCGAAGGCGGCGTATTTCATGAACAGTCCCCGATTTGTACATCGTCTTTTAGCCGGGCGGCGGCATCGAGCAAGAGATGCTTCCCCGATCCGGGTTGTTTGCCGCCCATTTGGGATTGCGGTATAGTGTTGGGCCATGGCTCACGCCCCCGCATACAAGCCGGTAATCGGCGCCCTGCTGAAGGGCTACAAGATGACGCTGTCACCAGCGTTCGTCGCCTGCGGGATTCAGTGCCGGCATCAGCCGTCATGCTCGGAATACTGCGCCGAATGCGTCTCGCTGTACGGCGTCTGGGCTGGATCGTGGATGGGTCTCGCGCGGTTCACGCGCTGTCGCCCCGGAGGATCGCACGGGTGGGACCCGGCGCCGACCCTAACTACCAGCGGCGCGCGGTGGTTCACCCCCTGGCGCTATGGCGTCTGGAGCGTGGACCGGTCCGAAACCGCCCGCCCTTAGGTTCCCCAGGACCAACCTTGAAAATCAAACTGGACGGTTGCGGGTTCAAAGACCCGGCGAAGTGCTTTACCCGTCCTGCGGAACACGAAAGATATGACCATGATCAACGTCTCATTCCCCGATGGTTCGAAGCGCGAATACCCGGACGGGTCGACGCCGCTGTCCATCGCCGAAGCCATCTCCAAGTCGCTGGCCAAGCGTTCGGTGATCGCCAAGGTGAATGGCGAACTCTACGACATGAAGCGCCCGCTCGACGGCGATGCCGCACTGGAACTGCTCGACATCAACGCGAAGGACTCGCTGGAGCTCCTGCGCCACGATGCATCGCACGTGATGGCGCAGGCGGTGCAGGAGCTCTTCCCCGGCACGCAGGTAACGATCGGCCCCGTGGTTGAGGACGGATTCTACTACGACTTCGCCCGCAAGGAGCCGTTCTCTACGGACGACTTTGAGAAGATCGAAGCGAAGATGAAGGAGATTGTTGACCGCGACCTGCCGATCAATCGCGAAGTCTGGAGCAAGGACGACGCGATCGCTCACTTCAAGAAGATTGGTGAGGACTACAAGGCGCAGATCATCGACGATATCATCCCGCCCGGTGAAGCCATCACGCTCTATGCGCATGGCGACCAGTGGAGCGATCTCTGCCGCGGCCCGCACCTGCCATCGACGGGCAAGCTGCCCAAGGCGTTCAAGTTGATGAAGGTCGCAGGCGCATACTGGCGTGGCGATCACCGCAACGAGATGCTGCAGCGGATCTACGGCACGGCGTGGGCCAACGAGAAGGATCTCGCCGCCCACCTCGTCCGGCTCGAGGAAGCGGAAAAGCGCGACCACCGTCGCGTCGGCCGCGAACTCGACCTCTTCCATATGCAGGAAGAGGGCAAGGGGATGGTCTTCTGGCACCCCAAGGGCCTCACGCTGTGGCGCACGGTGGAGAGCTATGTGCGCCGGCGTCTTGATGCAGCGGACTACATCGAAGTCCGCACGCCGCAGGTCCTCGACCGCAAATTCTGGGAACAGTCGGGTCACTGGGAGAAGTATCGCGACAACATGTTTGTCGCAGAGACGGCGGAAGACGAAGTTCTGTCGCTGAAGCCGATGAACTGCCCGGGCCATGTGCAGATCTTCAAGCAGGGCCAGAAATCCTATCGCGACCTGCCGATGCGCATGGCGGAATTTGGCGCCTGCCACCGCTACGAGCCGTCGGGCGCGCTTCACGGCTTGATGCGCGTGCGGGCGTTCACCCAGGACGATGCACACATCTTCTGTCGCGAGGACCAGATCGAGAGCGAGACGGCGCGCTTCATCAAGCTTGCCTATTCGATCCATGAGGATTTCGGGCTGGTGACGGATCACGT
>CALRWU020000072.1:0-10418 GCA_943371945.1 Azorhizobium sp. AG788 | reverse complement strand
TGACTTTCCCCGTGAGTGACGACACATAAAGGGTTGGATGGCCATCGCCCTTGAAGCGCGCGGCCCAGACCTCGCCAGCAAGCCCCGACTCCTTCGGCGCCTCCGGCAGCAACTCCATGGCAAGCAGGCTGTCCGGCGCCACCCAGCGCTCTTCCGCCAGCACCCGCGCCCGCGCTTCGTCGATGACGATCCGCTCGCCGCTCTCGGCAGACACCAGAAACGTCCCGATCTCGCCGCGCACTTCATAGACCGGCTCCCCGGCCAGCGGGCGCAGCGCCACCTCAATCGGTTGATCCTCGGCGACCGCCTTCAGCGCATCCGTCGACGAGAACCTGATCCGCGCCACATCCATCGGCGCCGCATGCCCCGGCGGATGCACCAGCGCCTCGCCCCGGATGTCCGTGATGTGTATCGCGGCAAAGAACAGCCCCGTCGCGGTCCACACCACCAGCTGGGCGAACACGGTCAGGCCCAGCCATTTGTGGATCTGGGCGATGCGTCGGGCAAGGCGCGGGGAAATCATCCCTCGCGCTTAGCTTGAGGCCTTGCCACCGGCAAGCACGCTCACTCGCCGGAGCCCGATTTCACATTCATGGAGTAGGGAATGTAGATTTCGAGGTCCAACGGCCCCGTCGGCCGCGTCACGGTCCGCTGTTCCATGCCCGTCAGCGACACCTGCACCGGCCCCGTGAACGACGCCTGCATCAGCTTCACATCCTCCGCGATCGCCTTCACCAGCGTGTCGCGATGCTTCTTGGGATCGGTGATGCCCAGATACTGGCTCGGCCCGATCACCGGCTCCACGCGCCCCGTCAGCGGCGTATCCGCCACGAACTTCTCGACGCGCGTCCGAATGGTCTGGAACGTATCGTTGGGCCGCACCTCCGCCTTGATCACCAGGTCGATATAGGACTGGTCATTCTGCGTCCGGACGATCACCTCCTTCATCGTCGCCGTCTCCAGCGCCGCCGAATTGCCCGGCTGTCCGACTTCGATGCTGATCCCTTCATTGTTCCGCTGCACGCGTTGCGTGACGGTCTGGAACATCTTGGTCAGCTCTGTGTCGCGCACATCCGTCGCCCGCGTCGCCGTCGAATAGCGCACGCTGAACAGCACGAAGTCCGCACGCACCGTGATCGAGATCTGCGGCAGCTGCTGCTGCGCATTGCGGTTCACGTAATTGCTCTGCGCCACGATCTGCTGCGCGCTCGCCGGCAGAACCATCGCGGCGAACACCGCCGCCAGAACCAGACTACGTTTCATGGAGTGCCTCCCCGTTTGTATCGATTGCATCAGCGGCGCGGCGGCATCGGTCCGCCGAGCACCACATCGTAAGGCACGTACATCTCAAGCTCGAGCGCCCCGACGGGCCGCGACTTAACTCGGTTCGACAACCCTGTGAGCGTTATGCCAGGCGCTGGCTGTCCCTGCGGCGTGAAAATGTCTGTCAGCAGGCGAATGTCCGCCGCGATCTTCCGCATCAGATCCTCACGATGCTTCGCAGGATCGCTGACGCCGATATACTGTTGATCGCCGGCTGTCGCTTCCGTGCGACCACTCACCTCGATCGACTCGATGAAGGCCTCGGCGCGCGCCCGGACTGCAGGAAATTTCTCGTCTGGTTTCACCGCGAACTTCAGCACAACGGGAATGGCAGACCGCTCGCCACGGTTCTCGATCCCCTCGCGCGCCGCCGTCGTCTCAACCGCGGACGACCGTCCCGGCTGACCAACCTCCAGCGACACCCCCTGCGTCCGCGACACCCGCTGCGCCAGCAGCTTGAAGCTGGCCTCGAGCTCCTTGTCGCGCTCGCCAATGCTCTTGGTGGCGCTCTCGAGATCCACCGTGAAGATCACGAAATCTGCCGGCGCCTTGATCGAGATGTAGGGGATCGCGCCAAACTCGCTCGCATATTCCTCGTCACTCTGGATCATCGATCCGGTGACGACGACCATCTCATCATCCTGCGCGAACGCCGGCGCGGCAGACGCCATCGCCGCTCCCAACAGCGCCAATCCCAGCCACATCGCCTTCATGTGCACCACCCCGAAAAAACCCCAGCCCGAAAACAACAACCCCGATGCAAGCATGCGCCTGCACCGGGGCCAAGTCGTTTCTGTCAGTGCAGCTTATGCTGCAGCGCGATCAGCGTGAGCCGACCACTTCCGTGTACTTTTCGGCCGCAACTTCCGCCGCATAGGCGTTGTCGCGGTATTTCTTGAACTCATTCCGGGCGATCGCACGGCAGTGCACTTCGTCCGGACCGTCCGCGAGACGCAGCGTACGGATCGAGGCATAGGACCGCGCCAGACCGAAATCGCTGGTCACGCCGCCGCCACCATGGGCCTGGATCGCGTCGTCGATGATCTTGCAGGCGATACGCGGGGCGGCGACCTTGATCATCGCGATCTCGTTCGCAGCCACCTTGTTGCCGACCGTGTCCATCATGTACGCGGCCTTCAGCGTCAGCAGGCGGCACATCTCGATGTCGGTACGCGCCTCGCCGATGCGCTGTTCCCACACCGACTGTTCCGCGACCTTCTTGCCGAACGCCGTGCGGGTCAGCAGGCGCTTGCACATCTTCTCGAGCGCCACTTCCGCAGCCCCGATGGTGCGCATGCAGTGGTGAATGCGGCCCGGTCCGAGGCGGCCTTGCGCGATCTCGAAGCCGCGGCCTTCGCCGAGCAGCATGTTCTCGATCGGAACCTTCACGTTCTCGAGCAGCACTTCCGCGTGGCCGTGCGGCGCGTCGTCATAGCCGAACACCGGCAGCATGCGGAGCACCTTGATCCCCGGCGTGTCGAGCGGAACGAGGACTTGTGATTGTTGCTGGTGCTTGGCGGCGTTGAAGTCAGTCTTGCCCATCACGATGGCGACCTTGCAGTGGCTGTCGCCCATGCCCGACGACCACCACTTGCGGCCATTGATCAGGTAGTGGTCGCCCTTGTTCTCGATGCGCGTCTCGATGTTCGTCGCGTCCGACGAGGCGACCTGCGGCTCGGTCATGAGGAAGGCCGAACGAATTTCGCCGGCCATCAGCGGGCGCAGCCATTTTTCTTTCTGCGCCTTCGTGCCGTAGCGGTGGAAGACTTCCATGTTGCCCGTGTCCGGCGCCGAGCAGTTGAACACTTCGGACGCAAAGCTCACGCGGCCCATGATCTCGGACAGCGGCGCGTATTCCATGTTGGTGAGGCCGGCGCCGTGGAATTCTGCGTCGTCATGCTCGCTCGGCGGCATGAAGAGGTTCCACAGACCTTCCTTCTTCGCCAACGCCTTGAGGTCGTGCACGATCTGCGGCGTGACCCAGCGGTCGCCTGCCGCGTGCTGTTTCTCGAACGTCTCGACGTTCGGATAGATATGCTTGTCCATGAAGTCCGAAACGCGGCGGATATAGTCCTTCGTCTTGTCGCTGAATTCAAAGTTCATGGCTGGAGCTCCTGATGCCTCGCCGCACGGTTCAGCGCCGCGCCCCGTAGTCAGGCCCCTGCCCGTCGGGTTCGCAGCCGTTCGGCTTTTACCTTTTGGTGCTGCGTGGGTATCCCTGCAGCCTTGGCAAGGCAATGGCCTCCCCGCGCGTCTAAAGGGCCCTCAGCGGGAGAAACCGAACCCTCAATACCGTCCGGGCAGGATCACCGAGACCTGCCGCTCCGCCAGCGTCGCAAGATCGCGCCACCAATAGCCCGCCAGCTGCACGATCTGCCCGCCGACGCTGTCGGCCTTGCGGCCGGTCGGCTCGCCCTCCAGCGCTTCGTAGAAGTCCCGCGCCGCGCCATTGTCGCGCAGCACCCACAATCCGCCCGAGAACAGCCCGCGCCGGATGCAATGATCGGCTGACGCCTTCATCAGCCCGCGACCGATCCCCGATCCACGATGCTCCTTCAGAACATAAGCCATTGTGATCTCGGCATCCCACGGTGCGAACGCTTCGCGTGAAGCGCTCACAGCTGCGAACCCAACCACCTCGCGTCCGACCAGCGCCACCAGAACTTCTTCATCGCGATCCTGCTCGCGACGGTCCAGATGCGTGCGCCAGCGCGTCGTCAGCCGACGCTCGCCCATATTGTCGAGATACTGGCTGTCGAGCAGGCCGCGATAGGCCTCTTTCCAAGTTGCGGCGTGCACGTGCGCAATTGCAGCGGCGTCTGTGCGCTGGGCCGTGCGGATGTGGATCATGGACCGTCTCCCTGCCGACTCACCCAGCTTGGTGAGCGCCGCAGCGATACGCAAGTGCGTCGCAGGAAACTCCACAGTAGGCGCCACTTTTGTCGGCAATCTGTTCAAGGCCCCCGCCACAGGTTAGGCGCCTACCGACACATCCGCCCGCACCACGAGTCTCAACCCGCATGCCGTTCACGATCATCGCAATTGTTCTTATCGCCACGCTTGCAACCGCAACGATTTCCGGCGTGTTCGGCATGGCGGGCGGCCTCATCCTGATGGGCGTGCTCACCACCTATCTGCCGGTTGCTTCAGCCATGGTGTTGCACGGCTTCATCCAGATCATTTCGAACGGCTCCCGGGCTTTCCTGCTGCGGCGCCACATCGCGTGGCCAATCATCGCCCGCTACGCGATCGGTATCGGCGGCGCGCTGATACTGATCGCACTGATCCAGTGGCGCCCCACCCAGCCGCTGGTCTTCATCATGCTGGGTCTGACGGCGTTCCTCGTCTGGATTCCGAAAAGCTGGGTTACCATCGACGCCAGTCGCCCGATCCAGGCCGAACTCTGCGGCTTCCTGGTGCAAACCCTCAACACCATTGCTGGCGTTGCAGGTCCTCTGCTCGACCTCTTCTTCGTGAAGACACTTCTGCCAAGACAGACCGTCGTCGCCACCAAGGCTGCAACACAAGTCATGGCCCACGCCGTCAAGATAGCCTTCTGGGGCTTCCCCCTGATCGACATCCTGTCAAAGCCCGGCGCCTTGCCGCAGACCGGCTTCCCCCCGCTCTGGGTCCTCGCCGCCATCGTCCCGCTATCGCTCCTGGGAACATGGGCCGGCGGCAAAGTCCTCGACCGCATGACCGACGCCAACTTCCGCGCCTGGACCAAATACATCGTCACCGCCACAGGCGCCGTCTATCTGATCCAGGGCGCCATGCTGCTGAGTGCGGGCTAGTCTGACCGCCGGCGCCTGCCCGGCAGCCCGCCGCGTCAGCAGCGCCGTTGCCCAAACGTCGATGCCCCACGCCCGACCACACCCCCACCTGACCTCCCCCTTTCAGGGGAAGGAACCCTGCTGCGCCAACTTACCTCGCATCAAAGGGCAGCGTTGCATCGCTGGTCCCTCCCCCTGAAAGGGGGAGGTCAGGAGGGGGTGAGTCTCTCAACGCTGATCGCGCCAAACGTTACGCCCCCTTTTGTTGGAAGGTGGGCGTGCAGATTCGGCGGATACGAAAAACTCTTCCGCAACACTCTCAACCACTTGCCCGAAAAAACATGCGGGAAACCGCGACGCAAATCGGCCGGCCTCCCAGCGCACTTACAATGGCGCCCATGAAACGTCGGAGCTTCCCTCTCTGGCTGCTGCGAGACGTCCCGGCCCTGATGGGAGTCATGCTCAGCTTCTGGACGCTGATCATCTTCGCGATGACCAGCGCGCGCAAAGCCGCGACCGCCTCCCAGGCCAGTCGAAGCATCCGCGACCACTTCGCCTTGCTGCTCGCGCTCGCCGAAGCTCGCCTCGACTATGCGCTCTGGCGACAAGCCTACCGCCGCATCGGCTGGCATCCGCGCGGGGTTGCCCTCGAAGTCTTCCCACCCTCAACAGACTGGGCTTACACGCAGAAGCGCCTGCGCGACTTCGCGCACGCCTTCCGCAACATGAACGCGATCGTCGACTCGTATGTCGACCACATCCGCGAACGCTTCGGCATCAGCCAGCGCGAGCTAATCACCGCGCGCAATTTCCCCCTCCGTCACGCTGCTTCGCAGCGCGCCACGTCCCCCGGCTTCGCCGGTGGAGGCAACAGGCGCCGGCGCCTTGCCTCCCTCAGTCGCCATGCGACTGGGGGAGGTGGCATGCGCGTTCTTCACGCGCATGCCGGAGGGGGTCTCGCGTTCGCACGCGGACCGCCGCTCAACCAAAACCCCAAACCACCCACCTCGCAGGCCTCACCTGCGAGATCGCACCCTTATGCCTACAGCTTGCTGAAATCCGGCGCGCGCTTTTCGCGGAAGGCCATGAACGCTTCCATCGCTTCCGCTGACTTCAGCCGCTCGCCAAAGATCGCGCCCTCGGTCCGCAGCTGCTTCAGGATCACGTCCGTATCCCGCATCAGCTTCTTGGTCGCCATCACGGCGCCGAGCGGTCGCTTTGCCAGCACCGCCGCCGCCGAACGCGCCGCGCCGAGAACTTCGCTCGCCGCCATCGACGCATTCGCCACGCCCATCTCAGCCGCCTGCTTGCCCGTCAGGTGCTCGCCCATGGTGAACATCGCAAATGACCGCGCATACCCGATCCGCGCCGGCAGCAGCATGGAGGACGCCGCTTCCGGCACCAGCGCGAGGTTCACGAACGGCGTGGTCAGCTTCGCGTCGTCAGCAACAAACACGAGATCACAGTGCAGCAGCATCGTCGTGCCCACGCCCACGGCGAGTCCCGGCACGGCGCCAATCAGCGGCTTGGGAAACTGCGCGATCGCCTCGATGAATCCGCCCGCCGCCGTCTCTCCGCCACCCGTCGCCGCTGCGGCGAAATCAGCAAGGTCATTGCCCGACGTGAAACTGTCACCCGTCGATCCCAGGATCACCGCCGCGATCGACTTGTCCTCGACCGCCTGCGCCAGCGCGGCCGTCGCCGCACGGTACATCGCATTGGACAAGGCGTTCTTCTTGTCAGGCCTGTTCCACAGGACTTCCATCACGCCATTGGCGGTGCTGATTTTCACAAGCTCGGTCATGTCGCGCCTCTCCGTCATTCACATGCAGAGTGCTGCGTTTTGGGCGGCGCGTCGAGACGTCAGCCGAACGGCCCTACTTTGCGCGCGTGTAAGCCAGACGGTTGCCGCGACCGACATAGAACATGTCGAGGTTCTCGGCGTCGAGATCGCCCAGCTCGTAGTAGAAAGCGCCGTCGGCGCGCTTGACCTCAAGATAGGTGGCTTCCGGCGTGAACTCATCCGTCGGCGATGCTGCTTTCGCCTCGACGCCGCTTATCGCGCGCCATGCGGCGTCGTCGTTCGCATCCGCCTCGCCCTCATAGTTATCGGTCCACTTGCCGTCCGCCGTCAGCGTGATCGACGATTTTGCATCGTCAATCGACACCCACTTGCCGGCGATCAGCGCGGGTACTGCCTCCGGCTTGGTGATCCGCGCTTCGGGCGAAGGTTCAACAACCGGCGCCGGCGCGGCAACCGCTGGCGTCACTTCAGCAACAGGCGCTGGCTTCTGTTCGCCACACGCGACCAGCGCGACAAGCGAAACGGCTGCGAGGAAAATCCGCATGTGAGACACCTTGGTTAGAAAATTGCTCAGGTAAGGCTGCGCGACATCACGGCCACCGGGCCGTGGGTCGTATCGACCGTGCCCGTCGCCTTGAAACCGCATTTTGCATAGAACGGTTCGGCCCTGGGCGAGGCCGCCGCAACAAGCTCGGCAGCTTCAAGCGCCATCGCGAATTGCGCGCACTCTTCAACCAGCTTTCGTCCAATCCCGCCGCGCCACAGATCCGGCTCGACAAAGGGCCCGTCGATATCGGCGCGGCCATCGTCACGCGGAACGACGACGGCAAAACCCGCCGCCTCGCCCCAGTGTTCGAACACAATCACCAGCCCCGCTGCGATGTGGTCGGCCGGCAGGGTCAGCGTTTGCGGATGCTGGACCTGTTCGGGACGCGCAGCATCCCACTTGAGCGACGCGCGACGCTGCAAATCCTCCAGAGCCTGGCGCTCGGAAGGCTTTGCAGGGCGGAATTGACGGGTGATGGCTTAACCTACGATTTCGTCGAGGCGGAAGAAGAAGGCGATCTCGCGCTCGGCGGAAGCTTCCGAGTCCGAACCGTGCACCGAGTTCTCGCCGATCGACTGGGCGAACAGTTTGCGCACCGTGCCGTCAGCGGCCTTGGCCGGATCGGTCGCGCCCATCACTTCGCGATGGTGAGCGACGGCGTTCTCGCCTTCGAGAACCTGCAGCACAACCGGGCCGGACGTCATGAAATCCACCAGCTCGCCGAAGAAGCCGCGGGCCTTGTGCTCGCCGTAGAAGCCTTCCGCCTGGGCGCGCGTCAGGCGCACGCGTTTCTGCGCCACAACACGCAGGCCGGACTTCTCGAACACGGCATTGATAGCGCCGGTGAGGTTGCGGGCCGTTGCATCCGGCTTGATGATCGAGAACGTGCGTTGAACCGGCATGTGGTATTCCTGGGAGATAAGAAGCGGGGCTGAATCGTGTTTGGACGGCCCCTATAGCCTTGGGAACCGGCCTCGCCAACAGTCCGCAGGCAATTCTTGGCAGGCCATGCTGCGTTCGCCCCTCAGGGGTAACAGGAGGACGGATATGGCAGGTGATAACACGTTGCAGGTAGCCGACTGGAACGGCGCCGTTGGTGAACGCTGGGCGGCCGAGCAGGAACGCACCGACCAACTCATACGAGCCTTCGGGGAAGCCGCGCTTGTGGCCGCAGGCGCCTTGCCGGGAGAACGCGTCTTCGACGTCGGCTGCGGTTGCGGCGACACCTCCCTCGCCCTCGCCAATTCCGTCGGCCCGACCGGCCACGTCATCGGCGTCGACGTCTCCGCCCCCATGCTCGCCGTCGCCCGCCGACGCGCCGCCGCCCTCTCCAACCTGACGTTCACCGAGGCCGACGCCTCCAGCGCCAGCCTCCCCGGCCCCTTCGATCTCCTCTATTCCCGCTTCGGCGTGATGTTTTTCGACGATCCGGCGGCCGCTTTCGTCCATCTTCACAGGGCGATGAAGCCGACAGGTCGCCTCGCCTTTGTTTGCTGGCAGGCGGCCGCCGACAACCCATGGGCCGCCATCCCCGCCCAGGCCGCCCGCAAGGTTGCCAGCGAGGGGCCGAAATCAGATCCGCACGCCCCCGGCCCCTTCGCCTTCGGCGACCGCGACCGCGTCTCTGGGATTCTGGCCGACGCCGGCTTCCGCGACATCGGCATCGAGGCCTTCACCTCACCCATGTATCTCGGCAGTACGCCCCGCTCCGCCGCCGAGGGCGCCGTCCGCATCGGCCCCGCCTCCCGTGTCGCCCGCGACGCCGGCCCCGAAAAACAGCCCGCCATCCTTGAAGCAATCGAGGCAGCGCTGTCGCCCTTCGCCGCCGGCGACGGCGCCGTTTCACTGCCAGGCAAGACGTGGATCGTGACCGCATCGGCGTGATCGCGCGATCATGCCGCAACTGCGAAGTGTGGCACGGTCGCAACGGTTGATTCGTTTACGAAACGTAAACCATTGCCTGTTAAGGATATTTTCACTCAGAAAAACATTTGCCGGGGCGCCTTTATTGAGACGCGAAACATCGCCATCTGTCCGTCATCAGAAGACTGGGGAAGAACCCCGGCCACGGAACAGTAAAAGAGAACGAGCTCCTCCCATGCTCGCAAAACGCTTCATCGTCGCTGCCTTCGGCCTCCTCGCCATCGGACTGGTTCCCCTCGCCCTCCCGGGTGAACGCGACCTGTTCGTGGACGTCCCCGGCGCCCAGCAGATCATCGCGTCCAACTAGCCTCGCACGCCTGATCGCGTACGACGGCCAGCTCCGCTCATGGCGGCCCATGGGAGAGGCATTGCCCGGCTGACCTCGACGAGGGAGAGCCGTAGATGCCTGCCCCGCGCCGGCTATTTCAGGTGCGCTTCAAACCACGCGACCATCGTGGTCATTGCCTCTGTTGCATAGGCGTCGGTCTTCACTGGATCGCCCTTCACGTAAAAGTCGTGGTCCGCGTCCGGAAAGATGATCAGCTTGTTCTCGACGCCCGCCTTGTCGAGCGCCGCGCGCATCGTCTCCGACTGCGAGATCGGCACGCCCTTGTCTGCCCCGCCCGAGATGATCAGCGTCGGGGAATCCTTCGCGTCGACAAAATGGATCGGCGAATTCGCGGCGCGCAGGCTGTTGTCGAACGCGATGGCCCCGCCCTTGGCCCGGTCGCCCAGCAGCGTGTCCAGATCGGTCGGCGGAAAATACGCAACCACCGCCTTCACGCGATTGCCCGACCGCTCCAACGGACTGACCGCTGCCGGATCGCCATCGTCCGCCATCACGCCGGCCACCAGCGCCAGATGCCCGCCAGCGCTGGCGCCCCAGACGCCGATACGCTTGGGGTCCGCGCCATACTCTGCCGCGCGCAACTTGATGTGTCGCAATCCAAGCCGCACATCGGTCACGGCATCCGGCACCTGAAACCGCGGCGCCGATGAATGATACAGCGCGACGACCGTAAAGCCCTTGTCGATCAACCACTGATAC
>CALRWU020000071.1:0-10469 GCA_943371945.1 Azorhizobium sp. AG788 | reverse complement strand
CGAAGTTCGGCTGCGCCACAGACCTACGCTTCGATTGCGGCCTGCAACACGCGTGCGAGCCGATCGCGAAACAACGCTCGCTCGTTCGTCGACATGCCAAAGTCTTCCGAGATGCGGCGGTCGATCATGACGCCCTTCATGAGTGCGGCGGCCGTGCGCACGCGACAGGTCGCGTTCTCGCCGCCCAGCCAGCGGGCGAAGGGCCCATAGAAGCGTTCCTCACCAGCGGCGCGAATAGCCTCGCAGGCGGAGGCGTGTGACGATGACCGGAGCATCACGAGGAGGATGTTGAGTTTGTCGTCGTCGAGCGGTTCGTCGATCAGCATCCGTGCGATGCGCTCACCGAAGTCCCCGGGGTCGCCCTCGAACATTTCGTCCGGTGGCGCGCAGGCGTTGAGGACTGCAGCGAACAATTCTTCCTTGCCGCCGAAATAGCGCGACACGAGCGAGACATCGACGCCGGCGTCGGAGGCGATCGAGCGCAGACTGACGCTGTCATAGGCCTCGTTGGCGAAGCGTGAAGTTGCGGCGGCGAGCAGGGCGGCGCGCGTCGCGTTTGCATCACGTCTGCGAACGAGTTCCCGAACTGTCACGTCGTCTCCGTCATCAAAGATTTTTGTCAACAGGTGTTGACTTCTAGCAGGTAGTTCTGATTTAAGTCAACAACCGTTGACAAGATGCGACCATAAATCCGCACAGAAGTCAGCTGCTACGAAACCTCCTCCCCGGAGCCTAACATGCTGAAAACATTAAGCGCTTTCCTAGGCGCATCCCTTGCCGCTACGTCACTCGCTGCTTGCAGTCCAAGCGTTGCAACCCCTGCGATGCCAACGGCTCAAGTCAGCGTGGCCACACCGCTGACCCAGAAAGTCACTGACTGGGACGAGTTCACTGGCCGGTTTGAGGCCGTGCAGAAGGTCGACGTCAGGGCCCGGATCGGCGGGTTCATTCAGGCCGCACATTTCGAAGAGGGCGAGCGGGTCCTAAAGGGCCAGCTGTTGTTCACGCTCGACCCACGCACGGCCCAGGCGGCCCTGGCGTCGGCTCAGGCAGATGCTCAGCTTGCGCGCCGCGCCTTTGATCGCGCCGAAGTTCTGATGAAGGAACAAGCGATCTCGCGTCAGGACTATGATCAGCGGAAGGCGACACTCGAAATCGCCGAGGCGGCCGTTTCGTCACGCCGGCTTGACCTCGAATTCACGCGCATCACGGCCCCGGCCTCTGGCTTTGTCTCTGACCGTCGCGTTGATCCGGGCAACGTCATTTCCGGCGGTACATCCGCAGCTGACCTGCTGACGACCATTGTTTCTACGGATCCGATCCACTTCGAGTTCGATGCGTCCGAAGCCCAGCTGCTGCGTTACCAACGCGAAGCGCTCAAGTCTGGTGGCAAGGTCGAAATCCGGCTGCAGGACGAGAACGATTATCGCTGGACCGGTACGGTCGACTTCTCCGACGCCGTCATCGACAACAGTTCAGGCGCCGTTCGCATGCGGGCGAAGGTCGCGAACCCCGAGGGCTTCCTCAAGCCTGGAATGTTTGGACAGGCGCGCGTGGAAAGCTCTGCGACTTATGACGCAATGCTCATCCCTGAAACCGCCGTTGTATCTGCCGGATCGGCAAAGACGGCCCTTGTCGTCGCCGACAACGGAACGGTCGAGTCGAAGGCCCTCGAAGTCGGACCGATCCTCAATGGCATGCGCGTGGTGAGATCGGGTCTAGCGGCTTCGGATCGCGTCATCGTTGGTGGCGTCCAACGGGCAATGCCGGGCGCCGTCGTTGAGGCGCGCACGACGACGATCACCAACACGGCCGAGCTCGAAGGCGGTTCTATCCGCAAGGAATAGATCGACTTCGCACTGCCAGAGCACACGAACGACACAGCGCGACGGGCCGACAGAGCCCGAGCGCCTTCACAGGACGCCTCCCCATGCGTTTTTCCCGCTTCTTCATCGACCGCCCGATCTTTGCCGGTGTGATCTCGATCTTCATCACGCTGCTGGGTCTGTTCGCCCTGCCGCAGCTGCCGCTCGCGCAATATCCGGATATCGCGCCGCCCTCCGTGATGGTCATGGCGTCTTATCCTGGCGCGTCTGCTGAAACTGTCGCCGAAACCGTTGCGGCTCCCATCGAGCAGGAGATCAACGGCGTCGAGAACATGCTGTACATCACCTCGTCGTCTTCCAACGGCACGGCGCAAGTCACCGTCACGTTCAAGCCGGGGACAAATCTCGATACCGCGCAGGTGCTGGTCCAGAACCGGGTTGCGCTGGCTGAGCCGCGCCTGCCGGAACAGGTAAGGCAGGGGGGCGTGCAGGTGCTGAAGCAGGACACAGGCTTCCTGCTGCTGGTCGCCCTGACGTCCGAGGGCGAGAACGCCGACATCGACTTGATCGGTAACTACGCCAACTCCGTCCTGAAGGATCGGCTGCTGCGCATTGAGGGCGTCGGCGGCGTACAGGTGTTTGGGGGCGGCCTCTATTCCATGCGTGTCTGGATCGACCCAGGCAAGGCTGCAGCGCGCGATCTCACGGCGACCGAAATCGTCGCAGCCCTGCGTGCCCAGAACATCCAGGCTGCTGGCGGCGCCGTTGGTTCGCCACCTTTCGACAGCGGCGTCACCAACGAGCTCCCTGTGCAGGTGGAAGGCCGCCTGAAGACCGCCGAGGAATTCGGGAAGGTTGTGATCAAGCGCTCCAATGACGGGCAGGTCACCTTCCTGCGCGATGTTGCGCGCATCGAGCTGGGTTCGCAGGACTATTCGATCCGTGGCTATTTCGGCGGTGACCGTGGTATCGCCATGGCTATCACCCCCTCGCCAGGCGCCAATGCGCTGGGCGCATCGCACGCCGTGCTGGAGGCCGTGAAGGCCGCCGAACCCGGCTTCCCTGCCGGCGTCAAATGGTCAGTGCCCTACAACCCCACCGAATACGTCGAAGCGTCCGTCGAGGCCGTCCAGCACACCCTGATCGAGGCAATTTTTCTCGTCGTCATCGTGGTGGTGGTGTTCCTGCAGACGTGGCGCGCCGCGATCATTCCGATCATCGCGATCCCGATCGCACTTGTCGCCACCTTCATCGTGCAGTTGCTTCTGGGCTACTCGATCAATTCTCTGTCGCTATTCGCGCTCGTTCTCGCAGTCGGCATCGTGGTGGATGACGCGATCGTCGTTGTTGAAAACGTCGAGCGCAATATTCACGCCGGAATGTCGCCAAAAGAGGCGGCCTACAAGACGATGGAAGAGGTGTCGGGCGCGCTGATCGCGATCGGCCTCGTCCTGCTGGCCGTGTTCGTGCCCGCAGCGTTTGTGGGCGGGATCCCAGGCGTGTTCTTCCGCCAGTTCGCCGTCGCCATCGCGACAGCGTCTGCGGTTTCGCTGCTTGTGTCGCTGACATTATCGCCAGCACTGGCCGCCATGCTCCTGAAGCCGAACGATCATGCGCCAAAAAAGAGCGGAGGACTGGCCGCGCCACTCAACTGGGCGGCAAGCAGGTTCAACCGTGGCTTTGAGTGGCTGTCCGATCGCTATGGTCGCCTGACCGGCAAACTTGTCCGCATGACGACAATCATGCTGGTCGCCTACGCCGTACTGCTTGGTCTGACGGGCTGGCGCATGATGGCGACACCGACAGGATTCATTCCCGAGCAGGACCAGGGCTTCCTGATTGGCGTGATCCAGCTGCCGCCTGGCGCTTCGCTTGAAAGAACCGATGCCGTCGTAAAACGGGCAGCCGCCCAGCTGGCGCAGACGGACGGCGTGCAGGACGTCGCAGCCTTCGCGGGCATGGACGGCGCGAGCTTCACGCAGTCATCAAATGCGGGCGTCATGTTCATCCGCCTGAAGGACTGGAGCGAACGCGGCGCCGGGCTCAGCGCCCAGAACATGGCAGGCCAGATCATGGGCGCCATGGGGGCTGTCGAGGAGGCGAACATCTTCGTGCTGGCGCCGCCTGCCGTGCAGGGCATGGGCAATGGCGGCGGCTTCAAGATGATGCTGCAGGACCGTTCCGGCGCCGGCTATCGTGCACTCGAGCAGGCGCAGATGCAGATCGTTGGTGCCGCCAGCCAGCCTGGCGCGCCCGTTACGGGCGTCTTCCCCGGCTTCAATACGGGCAGCCCGCGCATCACGGCCGAAGTCGACCGCGAAAAGGCGCTCATGCTTGGCGTTGAGCCGTCCGAAGTGTTCAGCACGATGGGGACTTATCTGGGCTCGACCTACGTGAACGACTTCAACATGCTCGGTCGCACCTTCCGGGTTACGGCGCAGGCGGAGCCAATGCTGCGCGATGACGTGTCGGATATCGCCAGTCTGAAGGTCCGCTCGGCCAGCGGCGGCATGGTGCCGCTCGGGTCCCTCGCCACGCTGAAGGATGACACCGGGCCCGTCCGCGTCGTGCGCTTCAACCTGTTTCCCGCTGCAGAGATTCAGGGCGCCGCCGCTCCGGGGGTCGCGTCTGGCGATGCGCTCAAGGCGATGGAGAGCTATGCGGCGCAACTGCCCGAGGGCTTCAGCCATGAATGGACCGAGCTGGCGCTTCAGGAGAAATCGCAGGGCGACACAGGAACCATCGTCTTCCTGATGGCGGTTGTTCTCGTCTTCCTTGTGTTGGCTGCGCAGTATGAAGCCTTCACGCTGCCGCTCGCGGTCATCCTCATCGTTCCGATGTGTATTCTGGCGGCGATCGTTGGCGTGAACCTGCGTGGGTTCGATAACAACATTCTTACCCAGGTCGGCTTGCTTGTGCTTGTCGCGCTGGCCTCGAAGAACGCCATCCTCATCGTCGAGTTTGCGCGCCAGGCAGAACACGAAGGAAAGTCCCGATTTGAAGCTGCCGTCGAAGCTGCGCGCACGCGTCTCCGCCCGATCCTGATGACGTCGTTTGCCTTCATCTTCGGGGTCGTGCCCCTGATGCTGGCCAGCGGACCCGGGCAGGAGATGCGACAGGCGCTTGGCACGACGGTGTTTTTCGGGATGCTCGGTGTGACGATTTTCGGGCTTATCTTCACGCCGGTGTTTTATGTCATCTGTCGCTGGATCGCGGGCAAGATTTCGCCGCGCCCTCAGGCACCGAGCCCTGATCCGGCTGCCGTGGCGACGCACGCGGAATAGGTCAACTCCCTCTACGGATTGCGGCGCGCCCATGTGGCGCGCCGTTTCTGTTTGAGACAGCAGTATTGCCGCCATTGCGGGCGATGCGCGACCAAGGCTACATCCTCCCCAGCTGACATAAGACGAAGCACCGCATTTCCGGGAGGAACACCATGATGACCGAAGCCGAGCGCGAACACGCGCTCAACGACCTGCGCATGTCGGACAAGGGGCGGCCGTTGTTCGAGGCCGTGAAGCGCCACATCGCCGAGAACGTCGTGCCGATTCTCGAAGAATTCGACGAACTTGACCACCAGAAGACCGACCGCTGGTCATGGCATCCGCGTCAACTTGAGCTGCTGGACGGCGCCAAGAAAAAAGCCAAGGCGGCCGGCCTCTGGAACTTCTTCCTGCCCAACGCCGAGACCGGCGAAGGTCTGTCAAACCTCGACTACGCGTACATCGCAGCAGAACTGGGCAAGTGCCACCTCGCTTCAGAAACGCTGAACTGCTCGGCGCCGGACACGGGCAACATGGAAGTGCTCGAGCGCGTCGGTACGCCGGAGCAGAAGCACAAATGGCTTGAGCCGCTGCTGGCCGGTGAGATCCGTTCGGCCTATGCGATGACCGAGCCGAACGTTGCGTCGTCTGATGCGAAGAACATCTCCACCAGCGCGGTGCTTGAGGGCAATGAGTGGGTCATCAACGGCGAGAAATACTACATCTCGAACGCTGGCGATCCGCGCTGCAAGATCATGATCACCATGGTCAAGACGAGCCCTGATGCGCCCGCCCACCTGCAGCAGTCGCAGATCCTTGTCCCGATGGACACGCCCGGCGTGAAGGTGCTCGGGCCGATGCACGTCTTCGGCGCCGACCACGCGCCGCGCGGCCACATGCATATCAAGTTCACCAACGTCCGCGTGCCGAAGGAGAACATCCTGCTGGGCGAGGGGCGCGGCTTCGAGATCAGCCAGGTCCGCCTTGGACCAGGCCGCATCCACCACTGCATGCGCACGATCGGCAAGGCGGAGGCGGCGCTGGAGATGATGATCAAACGCGGCCTGTCGCGCGAAGCCTTCGGCCAACCGCTGATCAAGCTGGGCAAGAATCCGGAAGTTGTCTCGCGGGCCCGCTATGACATTGAGCAGATGCGTCTGATGGTTCTCAAGGCAGCCAAGGCAATGGACGTGCTGGGCAACAAGGAGGCCCGCGTTTGGGTGTCCATGGTGAAATCCATGATTCCGGAAATCACCTGCCGCATCATCGATGAGGCGATCCAGGTCCACGGCGCGACCGGTATTTCGCAATGGACGCCGCTCGCTGAACTCTATGCAGACGTACGTCACCTGCGCTTTGCGGACGGTCCCGATGAGGTTCACCACATGGTGGTTAGCCGCGCCGAGATCAAAAAGTACGAGCCGGGCCGCAACGCGCCGTAGCGCCTGAACTTCGATACCCTGCGCAGATTGTGAACCTCTCCGCCACGCGGGGAGGTTCATTTTTTATGGCTTCAGGCGCTTCAAAAACAATCTTTCTGCCGGCTGTAACCACCGGCCTGCGTCCCGCGAATACCCCCTTGTAAGCGCCGCCACGGCGCGGGAAGGGCGCTATGCCAAGGTCACGCGGTCTCATTGCAGGCGTCATATCTCTGGCCGCCATTGCCGGAGCGGCTGTTGTGGCCACCACAGCCTTTGCCAAGGAAGCGCCCGCTGGCCCGCCGACAGTTGTTGAGCTGTTCCAGAGCCAGGGCTGTTCGTCCTGCCCGCCGGCCAATGAGAATATTCTCACGCTGGTCGACCGGCCGGACCTGCTCGTTCTCAGCTTTGGCGTCACCTACTGGGATCGCCTTGGCTGGAAGGACACCTTTGCCTCCAAGGAAAACACGCAGCGCCAGTACGACTACGCCAATGGCGGCCTGCACCGTCGGAATGTCGCGACACCTCAGGTCGTCATCAATGGGCATGTCGACATCGTGGGGAACAGGCGCGAGGACCTGTTCCGGGCGGTGGACGGTTCCCGGCTGCCAGCCTCCGCTCCTGCCATTTCGCGCATTGGCGACAGGATCACCGTAGCCGCTGCATCGGCGGCTACCGGCGTCGCCGATGTCTGGCTTGTCCGGTACGACCCGCGCACCGCGCAGGTGCCGATCCAGGCAGGCGAAAATGGCGGGCGCACCCTGCCTCACCGCAATGTGGTGCATGAGCTTGTTCGCCTGGGCGGATGGAGCGGCAAGACCGCCTCCTACCGGCTGCCCGCAGCGACCGACCCGGCCTATCGAACTGCCATCCTTGTTCAGGGCGCCTCCGGCGGCCCGATCATCGCCTCCTTCAAATCCTGACTCTCAACCAGCGTGCTTCTGCACACAATCAAGGGGACTTCCAATGACCTCCAAACTCCTCACGTCGATCGCCGCCGGCATCCTCGCATTCGGTCTCGCTGCGTGCTCTGGCCCAGCGTCCGATCCAATGGCGGCAGATGCCATGAAGACGGATGCCATGAAGACCGACAGCATGGCGGCTGATGCAATGAAAACGGACTCGATGGCGGCGGATCCGATGAAGGCCGACGCCATGGCCGCTGACCCGATGAAGACGGACAGCATGGCCGACGATCCGATGAAGCCCGCCGACCCGATGGCGTCAGACCCAATGAAAGCCGACGCGATGAAGCCGGCCGACCATTGACGCCTGGCATCGAGACGCCCGGCGGATCTCCTCCGACATCTCCGGGCGTCTCGATGTACGCATTTCCCATGCTACAGGGCAGTATGACCATGCAGAGTTCCAGCGAGACGATCTATCGCCACACGCGGATTGTGCGGATCGCGCACTGGATCAACGCGTTGTGTTTCCTTCTGCTGCTGATGAGCGGCCTGCAGATATTCAACGCTCACCCGCGCTTGTACTGGGGCCAATTCGGCGCCGACCATGACACGCCCTGGCTGGCGATCTCCGGCGGCGTGCCGTGGCAATTCACCTTGCCCGGAATGCGTGACCTTGGCACGGGCCGCAATTGGCATTTCTTTTTTGCATGGGCGCTGGTTCTGAATGGCGTGGTCTACCTGGCCTTCAATATCTTCAACCGGCACTTCCAACGCGACATCCTGCCGAAGACTGATGAGCTAAAGCCTGCGCATCTGTGGGAAGAGGTGGTTCACCACGCGCAGTTCAAGCGCATCACCGGGGCCGCCGCGAAGAACTACAATACGCTCCAGAAGCTGGCCTATGTTGCGGTGATCTTCGTGCTGTTTCCGCTGATCATCCTCACCGGGCTGACCATGTCGCCCGGCTTCAACGCCATCGCGCCGGTCCTGCTCGACATTTTCGGAGGCAGGCAGTCGGCGCGTTCGCTCCATTTCATCGCGGCCAACCTGCTGGTGGCCTTTCTTGTTATCCACTTGATCGAAGTTGTTGTGGCGGGCGCCTGGAATGAAATCCGCTCGATGATCACCGGTAAATTCGTCGTGCCGCAAAGCGCGACTGTTGCGGAGGATGCCCCGTGAAAGAGTTCCTTACGCGCCGCAAGCTCCTGACATCGGGCGCCATCACGCTTGGCGGGCTTGCGCTGTCGGGCTGCGATCCGCTTTCGCGATCGCCGGAGTTCCGCACATTCCTGCGCAGTGGCGAGAAGCTGACCATGGGTGCGCAGCGTGCGCTGATGGTGGGGCAACCGCTCGCCCGTGAATTCTCCGAGCGGGACATCTCGCCCGTGTTCAAGGCGAATGGCACCAAGGACCCCAACACAGCTGCTTACAAGGCGCTGGTCGACGCGGGCTTCAGCAACTGGAGCCTGCGTATCGACGGGCTGGTCGACAATCCGCAGGCCTATTCGCTGTCGGATCTTCGCGCATTGCCTGCGCGAACACAGATCACGCGCCATGATTGTGTTGAAGGCTGGAGCGCGATTGGCAAGTGGAAGGGCGTGCAATTGGGGCCGCTGTTGCAGACAGCCAGCCTCAAGCCGAACGCCCGCTTTGCCGTGATGCACTGCGCCGACAACTATGGTGGTGGCGCGGACATGTATTACGAGAGCATCGACTTGGTCGACGGATTCCATCCGCAGACAATCCTCGCCTACGAGCTGAATGGTCAGCCGCTTGACGTATCCCATGGCGCGCCGCTGCGCCTGCGGGTCGAGCGGCAGCTGGGTTACAAGCAAGCCAAATACCTGATGCGCATCGAGATCGTTGAGCGCCTTGATGGCTTCGGCCGCGGCAAGGGCGGCTACTGGGAAGATCGCGGGTATGAATGGTATGCGGGTATCTGACGCGCTGATGACAAAGGCTGCAAGGCTCCGCTACACAGTCCGCACCTGCCGCGCGGCAGAGCTTGGGCGGGCAGTTGCTTGGCGAGTGAGATCGAAACGCGTTTGAAAGCGCTGATGCTTCGCGGGCTTGGCGGGGAGGCTGCTGCGCATGCCGAATTGCTCGGTGCGCTCGCGGGCTATCTCCGCGGCTTTCTCGCTCGCAAGATGGGGCGCAACGCCGCCGACCTAGAGGATCTCGTGCAGGAATCTCTGCTGGCCATCCACCTGAAGCGCGACACGTATGATACGTCGCAACCCTTCACGGCGTGGGCCTTCACGATCGCCCGCTACAAGCTGATTGACTGGTATCGCCGCAACCGCATCCGCCGGACCGAGCCGATCGACGAAGCGGCCGAACTTTTCGGGAGCGATGACACGAACGAAATCGCTGTCAGGAGGGATCTCGACAAGCTGGTGGCGACGCTGCCGGAAAAACAGCGCGCACTTCTGGCAGACGTCAAGATTGCCGGGCTATCGAATGCCGAAGCGGCTGCAAAAGCAGGCATGACGGAAGGCGCCGTGAAGGTCAGTATCCACAGAAGCCTGCAGGCTCTGATGAGGAGGGCGCGCGATGAAGACTGACGAGCTGATCGCCCTTCTGGCCCACGATGCGACGCCCGTGAAGCGCGGCATGCTTCCCGCCCGCCTGCTGTTGTTCGCGCTGATTGGCGCCTTCATTGCCGCCGTGATCCTTGTCCCGTGGCTCGGCATCCGACCCGATCTCGCTGACGCGATGGGCGGGACGACCTTCTGGATGAAGGCCATTTATACGTTCGGGCTCGGGGTGGGCGGCTTCGCGCTGGTCGAGCGCCTGTCGCGCCCCGGCGTCAAAGGAGGGTTCGGCTGGCTGCTGGCTGCCGCCTGCGTCGCGGCCATTGTCGCGATTGCAGTCAGCGAGTTGATGTCCATGCCGCCGGAGGACATGCCTGACGCCATCATGGGATCAAGCTGGTACAGCTGTCCGCTGTGCATCATTGTTCTGTCGATCCCCGGCCTTGCCGCAATTCTGTGGACGATGCGGCGCTTTGCACCGACACGTCCAACGCTTGCTGGCGCCGCCGCCGGCTTGCTC
>CALRWU020000070.1:0-10497 GCA_943371945.1 Azorhizobium sp. AG788 | reverse complement strand
GCAGTCCGCACTGGGTGACTATGTCCGCGTCGGATCCGACAACACGATCACCGTCTATCTGCGCCACATCGAATTTGGTCAGGGCGTCTCCACGGGGCTTACCACAATCGTCGCCGAGGAGATCGACGCCGACTGGAGCCAGATGCGGTTCGAACATTCGCCCGCCGACAACGCCAAATACGGCAACCCCGCTTTCGGCGGCATGATGGGAACAGGCGGCTCCACCGCGATCTTCTCATCTTGGCAACAGCTGCGCGCCGCTGGCGCGAGCGCCCGCGAAATGCTGCGTCAGGCAGCCGCCAAGAAGTTCGGCGTCGATGCGTCAGAAATTCTCCTCGTAAAGGGCAAGGCTGAAGCCGCCGGCAAGTCGGCGACTTATGGAGAACTCGCCGCAGAGGCCGCCAAGATCACACCGCCGGATCCGGCGACGCTGAAGTACAAGGAAGCGTCGGCCTACGAGTTCATCGGCAAGGAGCGCGATTCTGCGAAATCCTTCGGCCGCCTCGACACGCCCGATAAGGTGCACGCCAAGGCGCAATACGCGCTCGACTACCATCCCGAAGGGACTTTGGTCGCCCTGCTCGCGCGCAGCCCGAAATTCGGCGGCAAGGTCGCCAGCTTCGACGACAGCGCGGCTAAAGCCGTAAAAGGCGTCACCGATGTCGTCCAGATCTCGAACGGCGTCGCCGTCGTCGCCACCGACTTCTGGGCTGCAAAAAAAGGCCGTGAAGCTCTCAAGATCACATGGGACGATTCGGCCGCTGAAACGCGCTCGAGCGATGCGATCTTCGCCGACTACAAGAAGACATTCGCCAAGTCCGGCCACGAGGCCCGCAAGGAAGGCAAAGGCGCCTCCGCTCTGCGCGGTGCTGGCGAAGTCGTGACGGCCGATTTTGAATTCCCCTATCTCGTCCATGCACCAATGGAGCCGCTGAACTGCGTCATCGAGTACAAGCCCGGGACAAGCGCCACGATCCATTCGGGTTCGCAGATGCCCACCGGCGACCAGGCCGCCGCCTGCGCCGTCCTCGGCCTCAAACCGGAACAGGTTACAATCGTTACCATGCTGGCTGGCGGCTCGTTCGGTCGCCGCGCAACACCGGATGCTGATCTCGTCAGCGAGGCGGCCCAGGTCGCCAAGGCCGTCAACGGCAAGGCGCCCATCAAGTTCATGTGGACGCGCGAAGACGACATCCGCTCGGGCAAGTATCGCCCGATGTCGGTTCACCGCATGTCAGCGCGGCTCGACAAGGGCGCGATCGACTACTGGGGCGACACCACGGCGATCCAGTCGATCATGGAAGGCACGCCCTTCCTGCCGCCTGGCGCCGTCGATACATCGTCGATCGAGGGCGGCTTCGACATCCCGTATGCCATCCCCAACATCGCGGTCGATCTTCACCTCGTGAAAGCGCCGACGACCGTCCTCTGGTGGCGTTCGGTGGGTCATACCCACACCGCCTACGCGAAGGAGCACTTCCTCGACGTACTGGCGAAGAAGCTGGGTAAGGATCCGGTCGCCTATCGCCGTGAACTCCTCGCCAAGGAACCGCGCCTGCTTGGCGTGCTCAATCTCGCCGCTGAGAAGGCTGGCTGGGGCACGCCCCTGCCCGCCGGAAAATTCCGTGGTGTCGCCGTGCACCACAGCTTCTCGTCGTATGTGGCTGAAGTGGCCGAGGTGTCTGTGAATGCGGATGGCACGTTCCACGTCGATCGCGTCGTGTGTGCGGTCGACTGCGGCATCGTCATCAACCCCGACATCGTGCGCGCGCAGATGGAAGGTGGCATTGGCTACGGTCTGTCCGCGATCCTCGGCGAGGCGCTGACACTGAAGGACGGCACGCCGGTGCAGTCGAATTTCTTCGACTACACGCCGCTCCGCATGGCGCAGATGCCCAAAGTCGAAGTCTTCATGGTGCAATCGACGGAGGCGCCGAGTGGCGTCGGCGAGCCAGGCGTGCCGCCCATCGGTCCCGCTGTCGCCAACGCGCTGCTCGCAGCGACCGGCAAGACCTACGCAAAGCTGCCGCTCGGCACAAAAGCGTAATCAGGCGAATTGCGATGCGGGACAGGCGGTCCCGCATCGCGTTTGCCTGTTAATCCGGATCACTTTTCGGCCTGCCTCAGCGAATTCAGCACTGTAGGCGGCGTAGCCTACGTTACGGTATCGTAATCTGCCTAACTCGCGCCCGATTTCCCCGGCAACTGGACACTGTCGATCAGGAACGGGGATGCCTATGCGACTTGTCTTGTTGGCCACGGCGATCGTTCTCGCCCCTGCCATGATGCCGACCGCGCCCACCTACGCGCAGGGCTCCGTTCGGAATGCGTCTGAAGCTTCAAAACAAGTGATCATCTCCGCTGGAGCCGTTGGAGAAAGCGGCATCAAGGCGTCGACCGGCATCGTCGCCATCCCGCTCGGTGGGGTAGCGCTGGCATCGGGCGCTGTCGGTGTTGCTGCGAATGCATCGGGCTACACCGAGATCGGCAAGGGCTTCCAGGACGTCAGCGGCGGCGTCTCGAAGGGCGCACGCTCGCTCGTGGAGTTTTCCGGTGAGCCGCTGTCCGTCACCGACGATGTCATAGTCGGCAAGCCGGCTCAGCCCCTCCCTCAACCCGCCCCGCGTGTTCCCTACGCGCCGGGTCAGGAATAATGCGGCGGGCTATCTTCGCAGCTGCCGCGCTCTTCGCCATCGGCGGATGCGCTAGCGCACGCGGCTCCGTGCCCCTTCCGGGAAGCGCACAGGCGGCAGCAGCGCCGCATCTCGATGCCGAGCAGGCGGCCGCCTTCTCCAAGCAGATCGAACACGATCTCGCCGCTAAAGGCGCCCGCCTGGCCATCGTCTTTCGCACCGGCGAGCCGCGCGAGACGCTCCCGGAAGGCATCACTTACACGCATGGCGGCTTCTGGGCCTACGTGCCGATCACCACCGAGGATAGCCGCGTGCTCCACGGCTACGCGATCTACAATCTTTATCATGGCGACGGCAAAACGCTGGCAGTGGACAAGTCCTACCTGCATCAGGACTTTCCGTTCGATTTCGCATCAGCGAGCGGCGTGGACGATGTTGGCGTCATCATCCCGACGCCTGAAATGCAGCGCCGCATCCTCACAATCATGGACAGCGCCGACTACCGCAAACTGCATATCGCCGACTATTCGCTTGTCTCCAATCCACTGGATATCAAGTACCAGAACTGCAACGAGTTCATGCTTGACGTAATCGCGTCTGCCGCCTGGAACACAACCGACATGGCGCAGATCAAGGCCAACCTGAAGAAGCATTTCAGGCCTACCGTCGTGAAGACGAGTTCGCTCGAACGCCTGTTTGCGCCCATGATGCACAAGGAAATCAAGACTGACGATCAGGACAGCAAGATCGTCACAGCAACCTACGACTCGATGGCCGCCTTCATGAAGGACAACGGACTACTGCAAACCGCCTACGTCCTGCGCCGTGCACCGGACTTGTCCCGTCCAACAAACTAAAAAAGCGGGGCTGGTCGCAAGACCGGCCCCGCAGTTTGACCTCCGCCTCCTCAGGCGGCCTTGAAAGATCACGCGCGTGGCGCCGTCAGCTCGATCCAGTCGGCAAACTTCGCGGCGAACTTTCCGAGGAAGGCGCGTGTGTCGGCGTTCTTGATCCTGCCCTCGGCGTCAAACCACTCGGTGACCGATCCCAGATACATTTCTGGTTGCTGCAGTGTCGGCATGTCGAGAAAGGCCAGCGACTGGCGTAGGTGATGGTTCGCCCCGAAGCCGGCGATCGGCCCCATCGACGATGACACCACCGCCGCCGGCTTGCCGGCGAAAGCGCTCTGCCCATACGGACGCGATCCGACGTCGATCGCATTCTTCAATGCACCAGGCACGGAGCGGTTGTATTCCGGGGTGACGAAAAGGACGGCGTCAGCGGCTTTCACTCGGTCACGGAAGGCTGTCCACGCGGCCGGCGCAGAAGCTCCATCCAGATCGGGGTTATACAGAGCCAGGTCCCCAATCGGCACGATCTCGAACGCGACGGTTTTGGGTGCTTCCGCCGCTATCGCATGGGCGAGGCGTTCGGAATTCGAATTGGCGCGGAGAGAACCGACAATTACTGCAATTTTGCGGGTCATGGTGTGTTTCTTTCTCGTTTGAGGAGGTAGGAAGTCGTTTGTTACTTCCGCGACAGGGAAGTTTTTGCATTTCGTTGCATCTGCAACATATGGGAGCTATTGTTGCGTATGCAACAAACTCATCTAAAGCCTGTGTCGAGTATTCCTTCAGACCCGATCCAGCGGGCCTGGATTGCGCTGGGGCGTATCTCGCAGGCCGTGCAGCTGCACGTCGCCGCTGCCTTGAAGGAAGCGAAGCTGCCCGATCTCCAGTGGTACACAGTGCTCTGGGAACTGGAGCGCGCTGGCAAGCCGACAAGGCCGAAGGACCTGGCTGTTCCGCTGTTCGTCCTGCCCTACCAGCTGTCACGCTTGGTCGACCGTATGGAGAAGGAAGAACTGGTCAGCCGCATCGACTGCGAAGAAGACAAGCGGGGCCACCTGCTGGCGCTGACGGCAAAGGGACTCGCCCTGCGTAAACAGATGTGGGCGGTCTATGCGCCTGCCATGCAGCAGGCGATGCGCCGGATCACAGATCCCGAAGCGCTGAAGCTGGCTGAACTTCTCTACAAGCTGGGCGGCATCGACAATCCGCATGGCGGCCAGTCCTGATCGTGTGATTCGGGCCTGAACTCGTGACATTGTCCAACGGTAAGCCTATGTCCCCCGCCATGGCAGACGGCTCCCCGATTGCAGCTATTCCACCCGCTCCGGAACTTGCTTCCGAGCAGACGGGCGTCGCGTTTCTGACGCTGGGATGCCGGCTGAACGCCTATGAATCGGAAGTCATGCGTGGCCACGCCGAAGCGGCCGGGCTCACCGATGCCGTGATCGTCAACACCTGCGCGGTGACCTCGGAAGCCGTACGGCAAGCGCGCCAGGCCATCCGCCGGGCGCGGCGCGAGCGGCCGGACGCGTCCATCATCGTGACCGGATGCGCCGCCCAGATCGACCCGACTTCGTTCGCCGAAATGCCGGAAGTCACGCGCGTGATCGGCAATGCGGAGAAGATGAAGGCCGAGACGTTCATAGGATTGGATATCGCCGAAACGCCCCGCGTGCAGGTCAATGACATCATGTCGGTCCGCGAGACCGCAGCGCATCTTGTGGATGGCATCGACGGCCGCGCCCGCGCCTTCGTCCAGGTGCAGACCGGTTGCGATCATCGCTGCACCTTTTGTATCATTCCGTATGGCCGCGGAAACTCGCGCTCGGTGCCGGCAGGCGAAGTGGTCGACCAAGTAAGGCGCCTGGTCGGCACGGGGCATTACGAGATCGTCCTCACCGGCGTCGACCTCACCTCCTGGGGCGCCGACCTGCCGAACGCACCGAAGCTCGGCAATCTAGTCGCGCGCATTCTAAAGCTCGTACCGGACCTCAAGCAGTTGCGCCTGTCGTCCATCGACGCAATCGAGATCGACGAGGCGCTGTTCGACCTGATCGCGCACGAGCCACGTATCGCGCCGCACCTGCATCTGAGCTTCCAGTCGGGCGACGACATGATCCTGAAGCGCATGAAGCGGCGTCATTCGCGCGCCGACGCAATCAACCTGTGCAACCGCCTGCGCGCTGCCCGCCCCGAGATCGCCTTCGGCGCCGACCTGATTGCAGGCTTCCCGACCGAGACGGACGAGATGTTCGCCAACACCCTCGCCTCAGTCGATGAATGCGGCATCGATTACCTGCACGTCTTCCCCTATTCGCCCCGACCCCAAACGCCGGCCGCGAAGATGCCGCAAGTTGCGCGCGACGTCGTGAAGGCTCGCGCCGCGCGCCTGCGCGAAAAAGGCGTCGAACGCCTGTCGCTCCGCCTTGATCGACATGCCGGACAAGCAGTCATGGCGCTGGTCGAATCCGGCAACCGCGCCCGCCTCCCGGACTTCGCACCCGTCCGCATTGAAGGCATTTCACCGGAGCCCGGCCAGCCAGCCCTCTTCCGCCTTGTCTCGCGCACGGCCACTGACCTCATTGGACAACCGGCATGATCCTTTGGTGGGGAAAAAAGAAGCAGCCGGATCCGAAGACCGGCGAGACGCCTGTTGAGCCACTGAAGCCGGGCGAGACGCCAGCATCCCCGCTGACTGCGTCTCCGATTGCGAGCCTCGACCAGCAGATTTTCGGCAATGCGCCTGTCGCAGCCGAACCAGACCTGGGCGACGATCCGCTCGGCATCCGCAAGGCCGCCGAACGCATCGCGGCAGAACGCGCCGCCGAAGCCGCCGCGCGCGATGCATCTGTCCTGAAGCAGCTCTCCGAAGGCCTGAAGCGATCATCCTCGCGCCTCGCCGAAGGCCTCGCCGGACTTTCGAAGAAGAAGCTCGATCGCGCCGCCATCGACGAACTCGAAGACCTGCTGATCACGTCCGACATGGGGACGAAGGTCGCGAGCCGTATCGCGAAGAACTTCGCGCGCGACCGGTTTGATCGCGAAGTGTCTGGCGACGAGATCAAGGCTGCGCTCGCAACCGAAATCGCTGCGATCCTGCGCCCGCGCGAGAAGATCGTCGACTTCGCGGAAGGCCCCAAGCCACGCATCGTCCTGTTCGTCGGCGTCAACGGTTCGGGCAAGACGACAACGATCGGCAAGATCGCCTCGAAACTGTCCGCGCAGGGCGCGGACATCGTGCTGGCAGCTGGCGACACGTTTCGCGCCGCGGCTGTCGAACAGTTGAAGATCTGGGCCGAACGCGCCAACGCCCGCTTCATCTCGAAGCCGCATGGCGCAGACGCAGCCGGTCTCGCCTACGAGGCCGTCGAACTGGCAAGGAAGGAAAATCGCGATCTCGTCCTGATCGACACGGCGGGTCGCCTGCAGAACAAGACGCAGCTGATGGATGAGCTTTCCAAGGTGGTGCGCGCCATCCGCAAGATAGATCCGACAGCGCCGCACGACGTTATCCTCGTCCTGGATGCAACGGTCGGCCAGAACGCGCTCGGCCAGGTGGAGGCCTTCCGCAACACGGCGGGCGTCACGGGTCTCGTGATGACCAAGCTCGATGGCACCGCCAAGGGCGGCGTGCTTGTCGCCATCGCCGAAAGTCATGACCTGCCGATCCACTTCGTCGGTGTCGGCGAGAAGGCCGAAGATCTGCATCCCTTCAGCGCAGACGTATTTGCCCGCGCGTTGGTGGGGTTGGACGACTAGGTGGATCCCGGCTTCTTTGCCTTCCTGCTGGGCATGGGATCGGCGGTGACGCTGGCGGGGGCGAACACCTTCGTCAAAGCCGCGAAGGACATTCTGGGCGGACGCGCTGTGATGGCGATCACGTCGGCGCTTCTCGCCCTGCCGATCGCCTTCTTTGTGCCCCTTCCAGAGCCGCAGACATGGACGATACTCGCCCTGTCACTGCCTGCTCACTGGCTCTACCAGACGGCGCTCGTGCGCGCCCTGTCGCGTGGCGATCTTTCGCTGGTGTTCCCCGTTATGCGCGGGTCTGCGCCCCTGCTGACGGCGATCTTCGCGGCGCTGGCGTTGGGTGAGCATCTCTCGGCGCTGTCGATTGCGGGGCTCGTGATAGCGAGCCTTGCCACAGTGATCTTTGCCCTGCCCGAGAAGAATTTCGGCGGGTCGCATGCCGTACGCAACTCCGCCCTGCTGTGGGCGATTGCGACCGGCGCGTGCGTTGCGATCTACAATGTGATCGACGCGCAGGGCGTTCGCTCTGGTTCATCGCAGTGGAGCTTCATTGTCTGGCTGTTCCTGCTCGATTGGATCGGCATCAACGCGATTGCATTGCTCACGCGCGGAGGACGGCAATTCATCGCTAGTGCGCGGGCAGCGCTTTGGCCCGGCATGGGCGCCGGCGCCTGTTCACTGGCGTCGTTCTCGATGGCTCTCTACGGCTTCTCGATCGCGCCGGTCGCCTACATGTCGGCCATGCGCGAGACAGCGGTGGTATTTGCGGCCTTGATGGGCTGGTGGTTCCTGCGTGAAGGCTTTGGCCTGCGCCGCACCTTCGCCGCCATCATCCTGGCAGGCGGTCTGAGCCTGCTGCAGTTCGGCTAGCTCCGTCCGCGTAACCGCGCCCGAACCGGCCGCCGGCTATTCATTCTCCAAGCGGGCCGCAGCACGTCGATGGCTGCGGCGTCACCGGGTCTTCCGCCCGGAGTCAGGTTGAACATATCGTCAGCCGCCTCATAGACTTTGTCGCCGGTCGGCCAGCGGAAGGCGGCCCATGACATACCCCGCGCTTCGCAGGCCGAGATGCGGGCATCGTAGTAGGCGTCGACACCTTTGGCCCAGCGCGACGCTCCGAACTCGCCAAGAAAGATTGGCGCATCCGCTTTCAAGCTGTCGACGCGATGGACGAAGGTATCGTCACCGCCCTCGCTGAAGACACTGATGCCGGCAGATTCACGGGGGTAGTGCGTGAACGCGCGTGGCTCGTAATCATGCACGCACCAGACGACGCCGTTGACCGGTGACGCGCCCATGACCGCCAGGAAATCAGTACGCGCGAAGGCGGGCGGCGAGATCAGGATCGGTAGCTCCGCCGCCGTTGACCTCACCTTGCTCGCAACATCGCCCGCGATGCGCCGCCAATCGGAAACGTCGCTGACCTGCGCGAGATACTCACCCGGCTGCCATGCGCCCAACCGACCGCCCTGCCTGTTCAGTCCGCCAACATTCGGTTCCGGCTCAACCATGATGTTGAGCCCAGCAATTTCTGACCGCGACTTCAGCAGTCGTGCAACGTCGACGCACATATCGCCCCACGCCGCCTGCGCCTCGCGCTCGCGCCAGATCGCATCGACGATCAGATTTTCAGGAAACCACCCGCCAGCTGAATCGCGATGGAAGATGAAGTCCGAACGACCCGGCCCCGATCGAAGCGCGACCACGACATAGAGCCCCGCCGCGCGCGCATCATCCAGCTGTCGCCCGAGCAGATCGGACATCTGCTGATCGCGCCGCCACGGCGACCCCACAGTCCACAATTCCGGAAACGACATGACGACCAGGTTGGCGCCGGCAGCCGCCAGCGCGTCGAAATCCGCGCGCGCATAGGCAGGCAGGGCCGGCCCACCGCCGCCAAAAGTTGCGCCATCGACCTCGATCCGCCTGCGCCGCTGGGCGATCACGGCGCCCCGCAGAACAGGCGGCCCATTCCGCGGCCAGAGTGGGTGATCGTCCGGAAAAGACGGGGCATTCGGCGGATTGCTGCACGCCGAAAGGCTTATTCCGGCGGCGATTGCGCCCCGACGCGTCCAGTTCCCGCGTGAATTTCCCATCCAGAAACGCTTCATGAACGGCATTCTGCTCTAGTGGGGATGAACAAACGGTCCCTGAACCACAATGATCTGGCGACGCCTTCTTGGCTACTTCCCGGCGAGTCTGGCCGGCGGCCTCGCCAGCTTCGGCGCGGTGTTCGCGCTCACGCGCCTGCTGAGCCCCGCGGAATACGGCTTCTACGCGCTCGCGCTAACGACGATGAGCGTCATCTACACGCTATCGATCACCTGGGCTGAGGCGGCGGCGTATCGTTTCGCCGGCGTGGCCGAGGCGCGCGGGCAGACGCCCGATCATATCCGCACCGTGATGGCGCTGCTTGCGGCGTCGTCAGCGCTGGGGATCGCGCTCATGTCGGGCGCGATCCTGATTGCGAGCGACCCGATGCTGCGTCTCGCGTTGGCGGCGGCGATGACGACAATGATCGTGACGCCGCTGGTCAATGCCGCGCAGGAGATAAACCGGGCGCATCAGCGTGTGGCGCGCTATTCGACCTTGCGTGTGTGCCAGGATGTGGGCGCGTTCGGGCTGGGGACCTTCCTTGCGTGGCGCACGGGTCTCGGTCCGGCTGCGCCTTTCGTGGGTCTGGCCAGCGTGCTTGCCGTGCTCGCGACGATAGAGGGCGTGCGGCTATGGCGCGAATCGCGCAGTGGACATTTTCAGGCGGAGCGCGTGAAGCCATATCTCGCGTACGGCGTACCAGTGGCTTTCGCGCTGGCGCTAAACATCGCGCTCGATGCGGGCGACCGGTTCCTGATTGCGCTGTTTCTCGGACCGGAAGCTGTCGGCATCTATGCTGCGGGATACGGCGTCGCGGACAAATCCGTCGGCCTCATCTGCATCTGGGCCGCTGCCGCCGGATCGCCGCTGATGATGCAGGCGTGGGAGCGCGGCGGACCGCAGGCGATGCGGGAGGTGTCAGCCCATGTCGCGCGTACGCTGATGCTCGTGGCAGCGCCGGCAGCGACAGGGCTCGCGCTGGTCGCGCAACCTCTATCGGAGGTGATGATTGGCGAGACGATGCGCGCCCAGGCGGCAGCCATCATCCCGTGGATCGCGCTGTCCGGTCTGATCAACGGATTCGTGCTTCACTATGTGTCGGAAGCGTTCCAGCTGTCGCATCGCACATCCCTGCGGGCGTGGCTGATGCTGGCGCCGGCGCTCGCCAA
>CALRWU020000069.1:0-10511 GCA_943371945.1 Azorhizobium sp. AG788 | reverse complement strand
TTCAATCTGACTTGTGTCGCGGCGAGGTATCCGCCAGTTTCCCGTGATTGAAATCTGGGCGGTAAGGTCAAAAAACCGGCTTTCTACCGGGCGTTTTTGAAGTCACCGCTTGCAGCACGAGCCGCCTCTGGCCTAGTCAGATGCGTGGGAAAAAAATGACAAATGTGATCGATCAAAAAGCCGACCTGACACGCAGCAGCATTGCTCGCTACATTCAATTGTCTACACTTTTCAGGCGTCGCATCGAAAGCGGGATCTGGGGCTCGGGGCAGCAGATTCCAACGGTCGATGAGCTGGCGGAAGAGTTCGGCGTTGCGCGTGCGACCATCCGGCAGGCCATAGGACTTCTGGAGGCCGATGGACTTGTTTCGCGTTTTCGCGCCAAGGGGACCTTTGTCAACGCACGCCCGCAAGTTCCAGTCTGGTGCGAGGTCGTAACCGACTGGAACGGCCTTCTTTCCAATCGCGAGGGCGCCGAAATCGAAATCCTGAGGGACTATGGCGAGGTCCCTCCTCCGCCCCTCGAACTCAAGCTGGGCACAGCTTCTAAGAGCTATCGGTATTTGCGCCGCCGGCATTGGCTCGACGGCCACCCCTATCTTCTGGCGGACGTCTACATCGACGCCCAACTCAGCGCGCGCCTCGACGAATCGGAATTCAAGGTCAAGACAGCGATGAGGTTGGCCGCCTCGATTCCACGCGTAAAGATCGTTGCGGCACAACAGATACTGACTGTGGGAAGCGCTGACATCGAGACCGCCGCACAGCTCCAAGTCCAGCTCAATGCCCCCGTCTGTTTTGTGGACCGCTACGTCGTGGATCAACGAGACCGATTGATCCTGGTGGCCAAGGGCATCTACCGGGGCGACATAATCCGCATGGATATAAAGCTCAAATAGGCTCGCTTCCGGCATCGCGTCAGCACAAGTTCTCGACGCCAGTGACCGACGAACCCGGCATCTTTACGGCGGCGCGCAACACCTATATAGTCTATAAGATTGGTTCTTTGACCGATGCGTTTTCTGGGAGGGTCTCCTTGAGATCCCTCTTTGGAGCACCGTTTGGCGAGGCCTGATCGTTCGGCGGCCGCTTGATCCAGTTGGGCCGGAGCCCTCGGAGCGCTCCGCAAAAGGAATACGAGGCGCGCTTCGTCGTAGCCTGTTGAGCGCCGGAGAGCGCGGAGGAGACGTAAATTGACCGACACCCTGCCCCTCAGCGGAGCGGATGCAGCATACCGGAAGATTGCTGCTCGCATTCTTCCTCTCCTCGTCGTGTGCTACATCCTCGCCTACATTGACCGGCAGAACATTGGCTTCGCCAAGCTGCAGTTCATGGATCAACTCGGCTTCTCTGCAGCCGTGTATGGCCTTGGTGGAGGCCTTTTTTACTTGGGCTACAGCTTGTTCGAAGTGCCGAGCAACCTGATGCTCAAGCGGATTGGCGCTCGCGCCACCATGCTCCGGATCATGGTCGGCTGGGGGCTGGTTGCGACACTCTTCGCTTTCATGCAGACGCCAGTTCACTTCTATATTCTGCGTTTCCTGCTTGGCGTTGCTGAGGCTGGCTTCTTTCCCGGCGTCCTTCTCTACATTTCATTTTGGGTGCCGCGCTCCCGCCGAGCAACGTTCACAGCCACGTTCATGGCAGCGATGCCGATCTCGAGCGTTATCAGCGCCCCCCTGTCCGGCGCGATAATGGAATCGATGGGCGGCATCGGCGGCATGGCGGGCTGGCAGTGGATGTTTGTGATTCAGGGTGTGCCCTCGGTCATCATGGCCTTCATCGTCTACAGGCTGCTGCCAAATCGCCCGGCCGACGCGAAGTGGCTATCTGCGGAAGAAAAGGACGGACTGCAGAAGGAATTGGAAGCGGACGAGCAGAAAGCGGGTCACCCCACTCATCCGAATTTTCTGGCCGCCCTGACGAACTGGCGCCTCTACGGCCTCGCAGCGATGTCGTTCTCGTTGATCTCATCTATAGCCGGACTGCAGCTATGGCTCCCGACCCTGATCCAGGGAGCGGGCGTCACCGATCTACTCCAACTCGGCGGGCTCGCAGCGCTGCCACCGCTAGTTGCTATTTTTGCACAGCAATTCAATGCGAGGCGATCGGACCGGGCTCAGGAGAGACGCTGGCATGCGGCAGTGCCGACGCTTGTTGCCGCCGGTGGATTTTCACTGATCCCATTTGTGCAGGGCAATCTCATCCTCTCGATGGTCTGCCTGACAGTCATTTCGGTCGGCCTCTACTCTGCCACCGGGCCATACTGGACACTCCCCTCCACGCAACTCTCGGGCGCCGCAGCCGCCGGCGGCATCGCAATTGTCACAACAATTGGCGGCCTTGGCGCCTTCGTGAGCAGCTGGCTGGCTGGGATACTTGTCGAGTGGACGGGAAGCCCCAACTCAGGGTTGCTCTACTACGCCGGCCTGTCGGCGTTGGGCGCCGTCCTGATGCTGCTCGCCACCAAACCCGCAGGATCGACCGCTGCGAATCCCGCAGCGCGGCCGACATGATGCGGCTCTCTGACCTGCAGCAAATCACCAAGGTCGACGAGTCCGCTGCGGCGTCACCGGAGGCCCAGGCGTTACCCTCGCTAGCGCATCTAAAAACAATGCCGGCCAGCGACCACCTCATCGGCGCAGAGCGCTGCGATTCTGCCTCACCGCCACGCGCGACTGCGGGGCAATCACCATGCTTCTAGATTTCGCCTCCGGGCTGGCTAACTGGCTTGATCGGCGCGGGGCCAGGTTCGATCTCGAGTTCTTCGACTATCCAATCCAGGCAGGAGCCTTTGCTCAAACGGATTCGGATGAGCATGGCGGCGATCCTGGCTGCTCACAGGTCCAGACCAAAGCCGTCCTTGTGGCGAGACTCGCCGAGGGACAATTGGCCAAGCCTAAATGCGCTCGCAAGGCTCCGGCGGACAGCGGCCTTCCTCAAAGACTCCGGCGTCGCACGACCATCTGACCAAGACAGGCCCAACGCGCCAACGCAACAAATGGCCAGGAGGCGACGCGTGATGCTAAAGCCCGACCCTAATAGTAGTTCTGGCTCCTCGCTACAAAGTCGTCGCCACCTGCTAGCCTCGATCGCAGCCACAGGCATTGCGTCAGCGTCGGGCTGCAGTACGCCACAACCAAGCAGACTCGTAGCTGCTGCACAAACGACCTGGATCCCCGAACCGTTACAGCCTCCGACAAAGGAGGACTTTGCGGACCTTGGAGACGTCCGCCTGTGGTATTCGGATACGGGTGGGACCAACGAACCTGTGGTTGTGCTACATCCCATGACGGGAAGCGATGCCATCTGGAATTATCAACGACCGGCGTTTGTGGACGCTGGCTTCAGGTTCATCGCCTATTCGCGTCGCGGTCATGGCAGATCTGAACCCGGTCCGCCGAACGATCCCAGTTACGGCGCACGCGATCTTGAAGCGTTGGCAAGCATTCTGGGGCTGAAGCGATTTCACCTTCTTGGGACTGCAGCAGGAGGGTTCCTGGCGCCGGACTTCGCCTTGTCGTATCCAGATCGACTACTAAGCCTGGTCATCGCGTGCAGCCTGGGAGGCATCACGGACAGCCAGTATCGAGCGACGACCACCCGCATCACTGGTCCCGACTTTTACCGTATGCCCTCATCATTTCGAGAACTGGGGCCTTCCTACCGCGCGGCATGCCCGGAAGGTGTGCGCCGCTGGGAAGAGTTGGAGCATGCCTCCCGCTCCGGCCCGTTGATTCAGCAATCGCTTTTGAATGACCTGTCGTGGGAAGCCCTCGCAAGGATCAAGGCGCCCACACTGGTTCTCACGGGAGACGCCGATCTCTATCAGCCGCCATCCAGAATGCGGGAGTTCGCTTCCCATATCCAAAATGCGAAGATGGTTGTCATACCCGAGTCGGGGCATTCGGCTTATTGGGAGCAACCGATAGCGTTCAATTCAGCGGTTTTGAGCTTTCTCGAGATGCACAGAGGGTGACTGCCGCCAACCTCTGCCCTGCACGCTACAAGGGTGCGCATCCCCTAGTCATGCAAGTCGCGCTGGCCTAGCTCGGTGACGACCCCGGCAGACACACGGATGAGGTCCTCGCTTCGGCGCGCGTTTACGTGTCAAATTTCCAGGCCACTCAAACACGCACACTCGGGATCCGCGAAACCGGCGCGAACCAAGGCCGATCGCAAAAGCATCGCGACGACGCAGCCCAACAACGCATTCATCCTGCGCTCCGATCACAGACGTGACGGGGAGCGCAGGATGCTGACGCCAGATAAGGCGAGCTGTAGTGGCTAGTACTTGAACCTCACACCAGCCACAAAGCGACGTCCCACAAGGTCATACGGGTTGCCGCCCGAGTTGATGGCGACAGCGGCAAACACGGGCGGGTCCTTGTCGAGGAGATTGTTGATCTGACCGAAGATCTGCACCTTGGTGCCATCAGCATCGACGAGATCGTACGAGGCGCCGAGATTCCAGTAGACTTCAGCTGGGAACACGTTGTCCGCGATGCTGTTCGCGGCCGCCGGATTGTAGCTCGCCGAGTCTGGCCCCACCAGCGTGGAGTCGTAGAGGGATTCAGCGATGTATCGAGCGCCGAGATTCACGGTGAGCCCGTCCAACTTGTACGAGGCGCTGAAGTTGGCAGTCCAATCCGGCACCCCATTGTTCTGCAGCGAACCAGCACGATCAATCAACGGCGCGCCAGGAGCGGTGCTCGTCAGCTTGTCCATATGACTGCCGATGAGCCTAAGGTTCAACTCGCCGGGCAGCTGAAGCGGCAACGCTTCCAGTGGAACGTCGTATGAAATCTCGTAGTCGAAGCCGCTCGCCTCAAGTTGATTGAGGTTGAAGTTCGACGTCGCCACGTTTGCAATGCCAAACGGCGTGCTGTTGAACGTCACAAAGGCGCAGTAGGTGGCAAGACCGGCCGCGCAGTTGGTGAGGATCTGGCTGGCCCCGATTCCTCCAATGGCGCCTTCGATCTGGATGTCGAAGAAGTCGAGCGACGCGCTGAGGCCGCTCAACAAATCCCATGATGGCTCGACAACCACACCCCATGTCAGCGTATCGGCGATCTCTGGCGTCAGGCCCAGGTTGCCGGACGTAGACGTGTTCAAAACGCCCGTCTGGCCGTTGATCGGGTTGACGAAACTCGCAACGTTCACGCCAGATCCGGTAAGTGCGTAGAGCTGACCCAGATCCGGCGCGCGAATATCACGCGACTTCGTGGCCCGGAAAAGCAATTCCTCGACAGGCTTGTAGGTAAGCCCGACTTTCCAAGTGTCGACCCCGCCGGAAAGGCTGTAGTCGGTGCGGCGGAACGCGCCATTCAGATCCAGCGACTTCGCAAGGAACAGATCGGCAGCAAGCGGCACACCCACTTCGACGAAGCCCTCTGTGACTTCCTCGCCTCCGCTATAGTTCTGGTTGTTGTAGAATGCCCAGAGCTGATTGATCGCGTTGGGATCAGCGACGTTTGTGAGGCTGTCTTTGCGGTACTCGGCTCCGAGGGCGACCTGAACCGGACCGGCCCACGTCGAAATTGGCGAACCGCTGATATCCGCACTCCAGCCATCCCGCTTGAATTCCTGACCCTGAAAAGCGGTCCCGGTGATGTAGTCCTGCGCGGCATCGGAAAGTGACCCCTCTCCGAAGATATTGATTGGCACACAACCCGGCTGAACGTTGGGACGACTAATCGCCGTGAGGTTAGGGTTGGTAGCAATCGGTCCGCATACGGGAGCTCCATTGGGGCCCATCACGACAGACACGCCCGCCGCATAGTTGGCGGGCAGAATCATGTTGTAGACATACTGGTCGGTCGTGTTCTTTCCGGTCTGGAATGCCAGATTCCATTTCCAGTCATCAAAGACTTCGCCTCTCAGGCCAACGACTCCACGCAGCGTTTCGCGCGTGAAGAGCTGAGGGTAGCCGCCCCCGTCTTCTGTGGTGAGGACTCGTCCCACAGTGATCGTGTTGAGGCCGGACGTGACCATCTGGTCTCGGATGGACGTGGGCAGGAATGGATTGTCCCTGCCGATAATCCACGACCCCTGGTGAAAGCTCGTAAACCCCGTGCCATCCGAGTAACCGTAGTTGAGGTCACCGAAGAGGGTGATGTTGTCCGTCAGATCATATGAAACCCTGGCGAGCGCAGTACGACGCCTGATCGGCGTGTCGAGCGGCCAGTTCCCGAACGGGTTCATCCCCGGGTTGGTCCCGCCGACCATCAGGTTGCTGAATATCGTCCCGTAGTTGAAATTGAAAGGCTGCCCGCCATCACCGAAGGCCACGCCCCTGAGCGGGCCGGATGTGATAAGGCCGCCTGCGGACTGCGCTGAGTACGTGACATCAGACAGGAACGCGCGTGAGGGAATGCCTGCCGCGCGGCCGTTGCCGAAAGCGATGAGCGCTCCTTCTTGTTGCCCCCAGTCGCGCGTGTAGATCGTTCCAACGCCCGAACTCTCCGCAATGTCACCGCCGACAAGAATGCTCCCGCGCCCATCATCGAACGTCATGCCCGCCGCAAGGCTGATAACCGGCTGCTGTTGATCCCCCTCCTCGCTGATGCCGTACTGTACCGACCCCTGAATTCCCTCTAGACTGTCCTTGAGGATGATGTTGATCACCCCAGACACGGCGTCGGAGCCATAAGCCGCAGATGCACCGCCCGTAACAACATCGATCCGATCGATGAGCGCGGTCGGGATCATGTTTGTGTCGAACGATCCATCGCTGTTCGTCGGCGTGAACCGCAAGCTGTCTACAAGAACCAGCGTCCGTCCGCGACCGAGACCGCGTAGGTCCAGGGTATTCTGTCCGGCGCCAACGTTTCTCTGGTTCTGACTCGGGCCGGTCGAGTTTCGGAAAGTCGGCATTTGGGAGAGGACATCGCCAAGCGACACAGCTGGCTGCGCATCAAGAAGTTCGCGATCAAATTGAGTGACCGGCGTGGGCGCAGTAAATCCGGTGTCCGCCAACCGCGATCCGGTGACAACGATCCGGTCGCTCCCCTTCTCCTCCTCCGCAATTGGAGAAGTCTCAACTGGGCCACCCGCCACCACAGCAGAGGGCGTCTGCCCAGCAGCGGTGGTCTGAGCTGTCGCGCCCTGGGCGGCCAACACGGGTAGCGCAAGCACCGAGGCGCCGGCCAGCAGCCGGGCAGCAAAAGAGGTCAGCATTTTTCCATCCCTAGTTTTTTGTCGGGTTGGATCGCCTGTTCGAGCTGTGGCGCATCGTGACCTGGCGACCCCCTCGCCGCTTGCCTCGATGACGCCGCGCTAGACTCTCTGCGCCAATCCTTCCCCTGTTTCCGTTTACCACTGTCGATTGCCGATCTTCATAAGTCAATAGGTCATTCTTATGACTATTTAAATCATAGGGGGTGAACCAACGCGGTTCCGTAGCGGCGCCCTAGAATTGTACTTGCGCGACCTGTCGTTATCTCATTGAAAGTACGTATGTTTGTTCACGTCAAACTTGGGCCGCCCACGGGCCCGGTTGGCCCGAACGGCGGGAATTGCAGCCGGGATCAAGACGGCAGCCCACGATCGTGGACCTACTGCGCTCCCGTTTATACAACCGTATAGCTAGTTCTATTGCCAGTGCGGGGCTCATGCCCGTGGGAGCCAGCGTGTGTTTGCCGAGAAGAGCGCAGGCGCCACGATTGGATCACATCTCTCAATCGGAAGAGGAGTGCGGGCGAATACGCAAGATCAGCGACTGGCTCCCCACCGCCATTAAGTCTCACGACTCCGCGAAGAGATGAACTTCAGCGTGCGCAAAGCCGCGCTCAATCCCGCAGATCTGGACATCGACAAGAACCCATTCGGTAGGCACGACTCCCAAAACGCGGAGCGTGTTGTCGAGGCTGTTGCCACCCGCGTTGGCGCCTAACGCATTGCCAACGCCGTTTGGGGCAAGGTCCGCCAGCAGGGCAAGCAGCGCAGCGTCTGTGGCCACAGGTCTCCTTGGTTTGACCCAGACGATCATGCGGCCATCGGCAGCGGGGCGCCCCTCCCTGTCCGAGCTGTAGCGGCCTTGCGCGACTTTCACATGGGTCTGGCCATGCAGACCGGAATCGTCACCTCGCCAGTGCTTCGTGTCTGGGCATGCGCTGGGCGCCATCACGCTGGGCATCTCAAGCCATTGCCCCCGCTTCCCCGCGTCACGTGCTCCGGTCGCTGCAACGACGCTGATCACCTCCTGGTTCTTGTGTCGTCCGATGATCTGAAGTTGGGAGGTGTGGCGTCCCTCAGTGCTCGACCGAACCTCAAGGTCGAGTGTGCTGCCAGAAGGCATGGGGCGGAGATACTGGGCCGTGGCCCATATCGCCGGCCGGCCGCTGACGCGCTCGGCCGCGGAGACTGCTGCGGCCAACCCTACACCGCCAAACATGTAGCGGCTGCCCTCAGGCCCTACGCTCAGACTCGGCGCGATTGTTACTCCGAACACATTCGGGTCAGCTCCGCCTTGCAGTGTGATAAAGCTATCCATTTTCCCGGGGCCACCTTGCATCGAAGCTCTGGAGTTCAACCTGCATCCGACATCACGGAGTCACCCCCGTTGTCGGCAGGCGAATCGCCACCTACGGTCTATTTCACTTACTGACGGGAGCAAGACGATGGATCGTTGTGTTGGCAATTTGCGGATGGGTCTGTGACGCCACAGCTTAAACACCTGATCGATCTGCGCGTGGATGTCGGGGGGCCGACCGTTATTTCTGAAGGGACGCCTGGTCGTCGTTTCATCCCGATTCTTGGTGGCATCGTTGAAGGCGAGCTGAGCGGCGTGGTGTTACCCGGCGGCGGTGACTGGCAGAATATCGAGCCCGACGGCACGCTGGATATCGACGCGCACTACGTCCTCGACATTCGCGATCACGGCAGGGTCGAGGTGCGTTCTCAAGGCGTCCGCTCTGCCAATCCTGCTGTTTTAGCGGCGCTGGGGCGCGGTGAGCCAGTGGATCCGTCTCTGTACTACTTTCGTACCTTTATCCGCTTGAAGACAGGAGCGCCGGGGCTGACACGTCTCAACCAGGTTCTATTCGTAGCGATGGGCGCGCGCGCAGCCAGCGCTGTTCGTCTGAATGTCTTTGAAATCGGCTGATCCAAAGACTGGCATCAACTTCAACTAAGGCGTGTAGCTTGGTTTTGCGTTGAGCGCCGTCGGATCGAATCCAGCTACCTTCTTGTAGTCTGCAGCGATGGCCGCTCGCTCCGCCATGGGAAGCAACGCGTCGAGATCGTCTCCGGGATTGGGCGCGCGCTCCTGAGCCAGATCCATGACTTTGTCCGGCCCCTGCGCCCGGTTCATGAGAACGATGCGCGAGGTCGCTTCCCGGCGCTCCGCTTCATATCCGGCGAGCGCCGCATCCATGCTAACTGCGGTACGCACATGGTAGGACAGCGCCCGGGCATCGATAACTGCCTGCGTCGCGCCGTTTGAACCGATTGGGTACATCGGATGCGCCGCATCCCCGATCAGAGTGACACGACCGAACGTCCAGCGCGGGATTGGATCGCGATCGACCATTGGGAACTCGTAGATGGAACTGGCGCCACGGATGATCTCTGGCACGTCAATTCCCGACCAACGCCAGTCGGCGAACGCAGGTAGAATAGCCTCGGGTTCACCGCGCTTGTTCCAGTCTTCCCTGCCCGGCGTATCACCGCTCTCGGCCTTGAGATCGCAGATCCAGTTGAGCAACGTTTCACCGGAATCGGGATTTTGGTGGATCGGGTAGGCCACGAACTTCTGGCGCGAATGGCCGGCCCAAAGCATGGAAGGGCCCATTGCGAATCCAGGAAGCCGGACGGTGGAGCGCCAGAGCGTCACGCGGTTCCACTTGGGCATACCCTCGCCGGGATAGAATTTGCGGCGCACAGCAGAGTGTATTCCATCCGCGGCGATGAGAAGGTCAAAGGATTCGACTGCAGCATCCCCGCCGGCACGGCTGGTGAACTGGGCGGTAACAGAGTTCTCATGAAGCTCAAGATCGGTCAGCGAGCGGTCAAACTTCACGGCGTGGGGCCCGAGCCGCTCGAGCACCTTGGAAAGCAGAAGCATTTGCAGCTCGCCGCGATGGATCGCAACCTGGGGCCAGGCATAACTAGCGGCCGTGCCGCGCGGTTCGCGCCAGATCTCCCGTCCATGGCGCGTGAGATAGCGCAGCTCCTGAATCTCCACGCCAAGGCGACGGACATCGTCGAGCAGGCCGAGCGCGGTGAACTCCCGCATCGCATGCGGAAGGACGTTGATGCCGACGCCAAGCGGGGCCGGCCTGGATACCGCTTCAAAGACGGTCGGCTTGAACCCAACGGCGTTCAGGCTGAGGGCCGCCGTTAGCCCAGCGATCCCACCGCCGACAATTGCGATCCTCATGGGATGGCCTTCCGTGGAGCTGCAGTGGTCGAACAAAATCGATGCCGGTAAACTTAGATGCAGTCGTCTAGGCCGCGCTAGTGGGAACTGGATTCCTCTCGCGAATGCGTGGGAGTTGCGCGAAGCAGAT
>CALRWU020000068.1:0-10581 GCA_943371945.1 Azorhizobium sp. AG788 | reverse complement strand
AAATAAACCACGCCCGAATCTGGATGCTCCAGGCCGGCAATCGTGCGCAACAACGTGGTCTTGCCCGAGCCGGACGGCCCGAGCAGCGCCACGAGTTCGCCTGATCCGACGGTCAGCGACACGTCGTCGAGCGCCGCCATGCTGGCGTACCGCTTGCTGATGTTTTCGGCTCTGACCTGCATACGTCTATGAACTCAGTGGCGCCGCTGAGCGGCAAGTGAATTGGCGAACCGTGCTTCGAGCAGGGTTTTGACCGCCAGGGTGACAAGGGCAAGCAAGGCCAGCAGCGAGGCCACGGCAAAGGCGGCGGCGGCCTTGTTGTCGTGGTAGAGGATTTCGATGTGGAGCGGCAGCGTGTTGGTCTGGCCGCGGATGTGGCCGGAGACGACGGAGACGGCGCCGAATTCACCCATCGCACGGGCGTTGCAGAGCAGGACGCCGTAGAGCAAGCCCCACTTCACGTTCGGCAGCGTGACGAGGAAGAAGGTGCGCCAGCCGCCCGCGCCGAGAGAGACAGCCGCCTCCTCTTCTGAACTGCCCTGCTGTTGCATCAGGGGGATGAGCTCGCGGGCGATGAAGGGGAAGGTGATGAAGATGGTGGCGAGGACGATGCCGGGAACGGCGAAGAGGATCTTGATGTTGTTGGCGTCGAGCCAGGGGCCGAGCGCGCTGTTGGCGCCAAAGAGAAGCACGAAGATGAGGCCGGAGACGACCGGGGAGACGGCGAATGGCAGGTCGATCAGTGTGAGCAGGAAGGCCTTGCCCTTGAAGTCGAACTTGGCGATGGCCCACGCGGCGGCGACGCCGAAGACGAGGTTTGCGGGCACGGCGATGGCCGCGACAAGCAGCGTCAGCTGAAGCGCGGATAGGGTGTGGGGCGAGGTGAGCGCGTCGAAGAAGACGCCGACGCCGCGGCCGAAGGCTTCGATGAAGACGACGAGCAGCGGGGCGATCAGCATAACGCCGAGGAAGGCGAGCGCGAGCGCGATCAGGACTGCCCGCGTGATCGGGCCCTCGCCGATGGCCTGTTTCTGGCGGCGTTTCTCAGCAGTGTTACTCATGGCCGAACCATTTCCGGCTCCAGGCCTGCAGCATGTTGATCACGAACAGCATGACGAAGGCGATCACCAGCATGATGGTGGCGATGGCGGTGGCCCCAGCATAGTTATGTTCGTCGAGCTTGATGACGATGAGCAGCGGGGCGATCTCGCTCTCGAATGGCAGGTTATTGGCGATGAAGATGACCGAGCCGTACTCCCCCACTCCGCGCGCGAAGGAGAGCGCAAAGCCGGTGAGGATGGCGGGGAACATAGCGGGGAGGATGACGCGCGTCACGGTGCGGAAGCGGCCGGCGCCGAGCGTGGCGGAGACTTCCTCGGTCTCGCGGTCGATCTCTTCGAGCACGGGCTGGACGGTACGAACGACGAAAGGCAGGCCGACGAACATCAGCGCGAAGACGACGCCGAGGGCGGAGAAGCCGACCTTTACGCCGAAGACACTCTCGAGGACGGCACCGAACGGTCCGTTGGGGGCGTAGAGGGTGGCCAGCGCGATGCCGGCGACGGCTGTGGGCAGCGCGAAGGGCAAGTCGACGGCGGCGTCGAGCCAGCGGCGGCCGGGGAAGCGGTATCGCACCAGAACCCAGGCGATGAGGACGCCGAAGATCGTGTTGACCACGGCCGCCAGCATGGCGGCGCCGAAGGAGAGCTGGAGGGCGGCGGAGACGCGCGGGTCGAAGGCGATGGCCCAGAATTCGTTCCAGCCGAGGGAGGCGGCCGAGATGGCGAGGCCGGCGAGCGGCAGAAGAACGATCAGCGAGAGATAGGCGATGGTGTAGCCGAGGCTGAGGCCGAAGCCGGGCAGCACGGAGCGGCGGCGCCATTTGGCGCGGGGCGGCTTGCCTTCCGGCTGCGCGGTGATGGCGGGGGTGCTCATGGTTTGTTCGCGGGCTGGTAGATCTGGTCGAACAGGCCGTTGGCGTCGAAGTGCTTCTTCTGCGCAGCTGTCCAGCCGCCGAAGAGCGGATCGTCGATCGTGACCATGTCAACCGGTTGGAAGCGCTTGAGGTCTTCCGGATCGGCGGAGGCGGGGTCGTTCGGCCGGAAGTAATTCTTCGCGATGATGCGCTGGCCCTCGGGCGAATAGAGGTGGCGGAGATAATCCTCAGCGATCTTGCGGGCATTGTGGCGATCGGCATTGCCGGGGACGACGGCGACGGGCGGTTCGGCCTTTATCGAGAGCGAGGGATAGACTAGCTCGAACTCGCCAGGCGAGGATTCGATGAGCAGATGATAGGCCTCGTTCTCCCAGGTTATGAGGACGTCGCCCGTGCTTTGCTTCGAGAAGGTGGTGGTGGAGCCCCGCGCGCCGGAATCGAGCTTGGCGGCGTTGCGATAGATGGCGCCTACGAACTCGGCCGTGCGGGCCTCATCGCCGCCGAAACGGCGGTCGGCATAGGCCCAGGCGGCGAGATAGTTCCAACGGGCGCCGCCGGAGGTTTTCGGATTGGGCGTGACGACGGAGACGCCGGCGCGGGTGAGATCATCCCAGTCGCGGATGGTCTTCGGATTTCCCTTCCGGACGAGGAAGACGATGGTGGAGGTGTAGGGCGAGGAATTGGCGGGCAGCAGCGTGCGCCAGTTTTCGGGGATCTTGCCGGAGCGCCGGGCGATCTGGTCGATGTCGTTCTCGAGGGCGAGGGTCACAACATCAGCGGGGAGACCGTCGATCACCGAGCGCGACTGCTTGCCGGAGCCAGCGTGGGACATGCCGATGCTGACCCGCTTGCCGTCAGGCGTACGGTAGTTGGCGGAAAAGGCGGCGTTGAATTCCTCGTACAGGTCGCCGGTGGGATCGAAGGACGCGTTCAGGAGCTGGACCTCATTGCCCGAAGCGCCGCACGCGCCAAGCGCCAGCGCCAGGAGCGCGCCGATCATTCGCCTGTGCATGGGGAACCTCCACCAACGTTACGCTAGTGATGTGGTCGTGTTTGTCAAACCGGCAAGGGCGCATGGCGCAGCGCGGGCTCAGGCCACCATTTCGTGCAGGCGGACGGGGAGATTGGCCCCCACCGCATCGGCAATCGTGGTCCGGTCGAGGACGGCGCGGGTCACGTCGGCGACCTGCGCAAATACGCGGCGGATCTCGCAGGAAGCTTCCTCCTTGCAGTCCTCGCAGCGGCGGTAGGCGATCTTGGAGAGGCACGGCAGAGGGGCGATCGGGCCATCTACAATGCGCAGGACTTCTCCGAACGAAATGGTGTCGGCAGGCCTCAAAAGCCCATAACCACCGGCTTTTCCGCGACGTGACGCAACAAGACCATGATGCTTCAGGTCGAGCAGGATCTGCTCGAGGAATTTCTTCGGGATATTCTGGGATTCCGCGATGTCCCCGATGAAGGTCGGCTGGCCTGGCGGCAACTTGGCCAGCGCCACCAGAGCGCGCAGCGCGTACTTGGCCTTTTGGGATATCATGCCAGCAGAGCCTCTACACCGGTGACGCAAGTCAGGCTGCAGCCCGACGACTCGCTTTTAAACTATAGTGTCCCTGTAGAGTAAGTAAATCGAGTGCGTCGCCGACATTCCTTCAATAGGGGAACGGACGTGCGTGCATGACGGTTTCTTGACATATGGCGCGGAAAATTCGGTCGCAAAACCAAGCTTAGCCAGTTGAGTCCCCACAGCATGTCCCGCCTGGCTACTCTCGCCATCATCGTCGCCCTCGGCGCGGGAGCTGCGGAGGCCCAGACAGCGCCGCCAGCCGGGCCCCACGGCGGCGACGCGCCCTGGAAACTGGGACAGTTTATTGGCACGCCAGATGGTCTTCGGGTCTCTGGCTCGATACGTGGCCGGTATGAGGCGCTTGCCAACCCCTTCGTGGCGGGCCGTACTGAGGATGACGAGTTCCTCGGCCTGCAGAGCATTCTTGATATCGAGTTGGATGTCGCTGCGACAGGCCTGACAGTGGGCGGCGAATTGCTGGATTCGCGGTTTATCGCTGGCAATGAAACCGGCGGCGCCCCCTCTGAGATCGATACACTGGAGCCTTCACAGCTTTATCTCGCGTGGCGACCGCACAATTTCCTGATGGATGGCGCCAAGCTGGATCTGACGCTTGGACGCTTCACCATGGACATTGGCTCGCGCCGTCTGGTCGCGCGCGCCAACTATCGCAGCCTCCTGTCATCCTTTGATGGCGCACGCGCTGTGTGGACATCGCCCGACAAGCTTGCAGTGACGCTTTCCTACACCTCGCCAGTGGCGCGCGCGCCTGCCGATGCCGCCTCGGCGATCAACAACGAAGTCGCGCTGAACCATACGCTGGACAAGACGCGCTTCGCGGTCGCCCACGTGGACTCACCCCTGCCCTTCGGCTTACGCGGCGGCTTGTACTTGATGGATCTGGACGAGGACGACAGCCCGGATGTCGCGACTCGCAACCGCCAGATTACAACCTACGGCATCCATTTGCGCAAACCTGCCGCTTTCGATCAGTTTGATCTCGAGTTTGAATTCGCGCAGCAGACAGGTTCGGTGCGCGCAACAACCAGCCCGACCGACATAACCCCGCTCGATCACAACGCCCAGATGGCGCACGTGGAAGTGGGCCACAGCTTCAGCGCGCCATGGTCGCCGCGCGTTGCGCTACAATATGATTATGCAACGGGCGACAGGTCTCCGACAGACTTCGACAATGACCGGTTCGACACCCTGTTCGGCGATCGGGCGTTCGACCTTGGCCCGACGAGCATCTACGGCCTCGCTCTGCGACAAAACTTTTCGAGCCCGGCCCTTCGTATCGAGGTCAATCCAGATACCGACAGCGACGCCTACATCTCGTTCCGATATCTGCAGCTTGAATCAAGCCACGATTCCTTCGCGAATACGGCGGTGCGCGACTCCACCGGAGCGTCGGGCAAGAATGTCGGCTTGCACGTCGAGGGCCGTTACCGCCACTGGCTAGTGAAAGACGCCCTGCGACTGTCAGTCGGGGCCGCCGTCCTGTTCGAAGGGGACTTCATGCAGAACGCCCCCAACGCCACACGCCAGGGTGATCCGGTCTACGCCTTCAGCGAGCTGACCTGGACTTTCTGACAGGGGTCAATCGGCGCGCACGCCCTCGAAGGAGCGCTTCATCATCAGCTGGTGCTCCAGATGCGCGATCACTTCCAGCGCCTCGCCCAACCTGTCCTTCACCGCCGAAAGCGCGACGCCCGCCTCCACAGCCGATACCGTGCCGGTTCGTCCCAGCGTTTCAGCCAGCTCGCAGGCGTCGCCAAGCGGCATGAGGCCGACAGAGCGGGCGGCGCCCTTGATTCCATGAGCGGCGTCCGCCCAATGATCGGGCGCCTCACGCGGATCGAGCAGGCGCGACCACAGTTCGGCCGACTGGCGGAAAATCCCTAGCGCTTCGGCTGCCAGGGCGGCGTCGCCACTCGTCATCGTCTCAAGCTGTCCGATATCGATTACCTGTTGCATCGGTCGCTCCGTTTCCCGGGTTACCAGCGTCCGTGAGTCGGAAAAAAATGGCGTTAAGGCCGACGGCGTTCCGATGTGCATGCTTTCCGGACCGAAATCGGTGGCTACCGCGCTTCACTGAGCCTCATTCCGGCCCCAATGCCGAACTTTCGCCTTGATGCGCGACGAGCTTGGCCGCAGAAGCTACCGGGTTAGGGGCTCACCCGATGATCGAAGTCATTGTCAATGTGAGGGACGCTGTGTTCGCCGCTCTGGTGGCCTGGACAGGCGTGGGCGACGCCGAGCCGCCGAAGCCGGTTAAGGAACAGATTTCGCGGAGCAAACCTGCGCCCGTCGAAAGGCCCATGCAGCAAGAGACCCAGAAGGTCTACTGAGTCGCTGCCAGGTGGGCTCGACGGGCTACCCGCTCGAATGTTTCGCCGAATCTGCTGGTTAACCGGACGGAAAACGCCCACTTCGGCGGGTCTTGTCACAATTGGCTGCCTTGGCTGACTCTGCCCCTTTTCAACTTGGCGCCGCACCTGCACACTCCTGATGCTGAGTGGGTGGACCAGTTCGTGCTCCGAAACAATTTTTCGGGGCCCACACTGCGCCTGCTTGCTGGCATGAGTTCGCCATAGTGACCGGGCAACGCAGGGATCATGATCGAACTGTCAGACCGCAAATCCAACGCTCGTATCAGGGCCCAACTCGAGGCCGCCCGCACGGCCGGAGGCTGGATGCCGTGGGCCGGAGCGGCGATCGCTGTGCTGTTGTGGGGCGGCGTGGGCGTCTGGCTGGTCGCGACAATGGGCGTCGATGGGATCGCGAAACTGTCTCCCATGGTCCTCGCCGGCGGCGCGGCAGCACTCTTTGCCCCCGGTCTGGCCATGATTTGCGCCGGCGTTATGGCGCGAGAAAGTGCGCGTTCATCCAGGGCCAACGCAATCGTCCTGACCTCTGCGCGTCTCCTGCTTGAACCCGCAGAAGCCTCCCGCGAGGAAGTCTCCACTCTCGGCGAAGCGATCACGCTCGAAACACAGGCCCTCAACCGGGCGCTTGCCGAGACACGGCAGCGCATCGACGGGCTGAAACACGACATTGAAACCAGCGTCACCTCGGCGCTCAAGGCCGCCGAGATCGTGCGCGCCGACAGCGAAGTTCTGGTCAGCCGTATGGGCTCCGAGCGCGAGGGCCTGACGCAGCTCGCCGAGAACCTGCGCGGACAGGCCGATTCACTTGCCAAGGCGATCCCGCGTCATGCCCAGATCATGGCTGAAGCAACCCGCTCTGCTCAGGATCAGGTGCGTCAGGCCGACTCCACGCTTGACCAGCGCTTGCGCGACATGGCGGAAACCTCCGCCCACCTCGCCCAGCGGATCTCCCAGCTCGACACGATGGGCGCCGAGAGCCGCAAGCGCGCGCAGAACCTCGCCAGCGTGTTGATGAGGCTGGACGAGCAGCTCGTGCAATCGACCCGCATGGTCGAAGCCGCGACCAAGGCTGGCGAGCTTGCGAGCGCCGCCACGAAGTCCACCGCAGAAAGCCTGCGCGACACCGTATCCGACGCGCTCGCCTCAGCGCTTAAAGCAACCGAGACGATCAACAGCCGCTCGGCGCAGGCCTCAGAGGACGCGCGCCAATCGATGGCCCTTCTCAGGGAAGCCGGGACGCACGCCGAGGCGACCACGCGCACTGCGGCTCACGCAGCTCGCGCGCATGCCGACGAAACAGAAAAACGTATCAACCAGTTGGCCGATACGCTGTTCAAAACTGCCACACGCGCGACCAATGCTGCCGAATCCGGTCTAGAGCGCGCTCGCACACGCATCGAGAAAGCATCTCTTCTGCTCGACCGCATGAAGGGCGAAGCCGAGACGAGCTCTGTGGATGACTTGATCCTTGAACCCTCGCCAGCTCCCCAGCTCGGCGCGCCTCCGACGGCGCCCCAACCGGCCGCTCCGCAGAAAGCCGTCGCCGCAGCGCAGCCGATTTCACTGTCGCAGCCCGCCTATTCGGACCAGCCCTTCCCGCTGTTCGGCGTGCGCCAGCCGCCGCCGGGACCACCCCCGATGGCGTCAGTCCAGGCGGCCCCTGCCCCGCAATCCGCTCCGGTTCAGGCTCCGACCCAATCGCATACGCCTGCGCGGGATGACTTCATGTTTGGTCCGCCAAAGGCCGCAGACGCGTTCGGTGACGAGCTGATCCTGAGCAAGCCGATGGCCGTCCGCCGCGCCCCTGAACACGACCCCTTCTTCGACGACGAAGAGACGCCGAGCGCTTCCTGGCGTGGATTGCTGTCAGGCATCGACGACGTCGCACCGCACATACACGATCAATCAGCCTCTATCGTTGATCGTCTCGATCGCGCCGGCGTTCGCCTGCATGCCGTGAAGGCCTCCGACCTGCGCCGCATCGCCAACGCCGCCCATCAGGGTGAACGGCAACGCCGCCGCGCCATCCGCGATACGGCTCCGAGCGAGATCCAGCGTGTGGCGCGCCTTCTCGAAGCGGACCGTGACCTCGAATACGCTGCGCGTACCTTCGTAGCATCGGAGGAGCCGGACGCGCTGCGAGTGCTGTCGATGGCCGATCGCTCGCGTGAAGATGCTGCACCGCGCCTGTCAGCCTACCTGCTGCTCGACGCAGCGCTTGGCACGCAGATTTAGCGCGCCCGCAAACGGTACTACGGTTTGGCCGTGACCGTCTCGGTGACGAACGTCGCAACCTGATCGGCAACCTTCTGGGCAGCAATCGCCAGAGCAGCAGCGCGCGCACGCGGGGCGCGGTCAGTAGGTGAGCCCTCGGCCAGGAAAGACTTCTGGGCAACCATGCGGCGCGTAATTGAATCCATCACACTGACCTGCACTTCCGCCCGCACGGGAGCAGTTTCCTTGCCCGCTGAGAGATCGATGACCCGCCAGCGAACGTCGAAGTCAACGTCGGCGCCAAGTTCGGCCGGCACGGCTTTGCCCGGTCCGCCTGCCTTGGTCAGCGCATTCACGACCGCGCTTTGAAGCAGGTGAGGGGCGCTGTCCGACCAACGCACTTCGCCGAGATAGATGAGCTCCTGACGGTCCCGCACAGCGATGTCGTTGCCTTCGAAAGCGCGCGAAGAGTCAGGCGTATAAACCGCTACATCAGCCAGAAGCGGCAATACGGGTGCAACCGCGCGGTCCGCAGGTAGTGCGATCAGCGCCGTAGGCACGAACGGCTCCGGCAGGACGGAGATGCAACCTGTAAGGACGGCAGCCGAAGCCAGCGTGGCAGCGAGCAGAAGGGATTTCATCGGCTAGCGCTCCACAGGCTGGGGCTGTTGGTAGATGAAGCTGCTCGGATCGCGCTCGACCTGAGCCAGCACGGTGCGCAAGCGCGCAATCAGCGTCTGGAGGTCCGCGGCAGAATTTCCAACCTGACGAATGGTACGCGTGGCGGCCGGCGTCAGCGACGTGTTGATCTGCTCCACCGTCTGGTTGACGTTGGCCATCGCATTACGCGCTTCGTCCAGCGTCGGATCGAGCTTCTTGAGAACGGTGGATGCATCCGCCGAAAGCTGACCGAAATCCGTTGTGAACGCGGTAGCCGCCTTGTCGACGGCAGCGGATGCCGACCCAAGCGCCGCAGCAGCGGTGTTGATGTTGGCCAGCGCCTCGGTGGCCTCATCGATGATGCCGTCGTCTTCCGCGATTTTGGCCATCGCTCGGTCAAGGCTGGCCAGCGTCGATGTCAGGTGTTCCAGGTTTTCGGTCGAGAGCGTCTCGTTGATCTTCTTGATCGTGTCGCCTGAGACGCCAAGCAGATCCTGCCCCCCCTGGAACAGTTCATCGACGAGTGTGCGACTAGTGGGAATCTGGGGCGTCTCGCCATTGGCGCCGACCAGAAGGGGCGCGTTGGGATTCCCGGCCAGGATCTGGATGAACGTCACCCCCGTGATGCCCATGAAGTTCAGCTGCGCGACGGAGTCGGTACGCACCGGCGTTTGCGCTTCAACGCGCACATGCGCGATCACGCGGTTCGGGTCCATGCGGTCGAGCCGAAGGGTCGTGACTTCGCCGACCTTGATGCCATTGAAACGAACCTCGCCGCCTTCCGACAGACCATTCACCGGCCCGTTGAAGATCACGTCATAGTCCTTGTAGCTGCGGCTGAAGGGGTTCCCCGCGATCCACAGCGTGAACAGAGCAAGCGCACCTGCAGCGAGGAGCACAAACGCGCCGATCAGAACGTAGTTGGCCTTGGTTTCCATGGCCTAATCCTGCCTCACTGCAGCCCGACCACGCGGGCCCGAGAAATATTCCTGAATCCACGGGTTGGGGTTTTTGCGAACCTCATCAAGTGGACCAATTGCAAGCACCTTGCCGTCACTCAACACGGCAATGCGGTCACAGGTTGCAGCCAGAGTGTCGAGATCGTGTGTGACAAGAAAGATGGTTAAGCCCAAACTATCGCTCAGTGAACGGACGAGTTCATCAAAGCGCGCAGCTCCAATCGGGTCCAGACCTGCAGTCGGCTCGTCGAGGAAGAGCAGTTCGGGGTCCAGGGACAGAGCGCGCGCGAGCGCCGCCCGCTTGCGCATGCCGCCTGACAGATCCCCCGGGCGCTTGGTCGCCGCTTCAAGTTCGAGACCGGCCAGCCGGATCTTGAGGTCTGCGAGCTCACGCATGAGTGGCTTGGGTATGCGCGTATGCTCCACCATGGGCGCCATCACGTTTTCCCGCACCGTCATTGTGGAGAAAAGGGCTCCATCCTGGAACATCACCCCCCAGCGCCGCTCGACAGCAATTCGCTCGTCACGCGAAGCTTTGTCGAGACGCTGACCAAACACCTCCACCTCCCCCGCGTTGGGCGTGTGCAGGCCAACGATCGAGCGGAGCAACACCGACTTGCCGGTGCCCGAGCCACCGATGACGCCCAGCACCTCGCCGCGGCGCATCTCAAGATCAAGCCCTTCGTGTACGGTCTTTGAGCCGAAGCGATTCACCAGTCCGCGCACGCTGACGATGATGTCATCGTCACGAACGGTCGTTTCGACCGGCATGTCCCTGATGGCGGCGTCGGTCATACTTTCAACTGGTAGTAAAAGATTGCGAACAGCGCATCGAGCGCGATGACAAGAAAGATCGCC
>CALRWU020000067.1:0-10698 GCA_943371945.1 Azorhizobium sp. AG788 | reverse complement strand
AAGGCTCATTGCTACTGCGCCGGTGGCGCTGCGGGAGCGCCAGGCGCTGTCGGTGACGCGTATGCGCCCTCCGGTGGTTTGATGCCTTTCAGGTACTGATCCAGGAACGCAACGTAGGCGTTGGACGCTGTGATGCGATTTTCCTTGCGCAGGAAGCCGTGGCCCTCGTCGGGGAAGATCACGTATTCGACCGGCACGCCGTTCTTCTTCACGCCGGCCACGAGTTCGTCGCTTTCGACTTGCAGGACGCGCGGATCGTTCTTGCCCTGGATGACGAGCAGCGGTTTCGTGATCTTGTCGGTGTGGAACAGCGGCGAGATGCGCCGGTGACGTTCCTCGTCGGTCGCGGGATCGCCCATCTCGTCGTAGAGCGAGTCTTTCTGCGCGCCCCACCAGGCGGGGATCGATTTCAGCGTGCGGACCCAGTTGGTGACGCCGAAGATGTCGATGCCGGCGGCGAACTCTTCCGGACGGAAGGCGAGGGCGGCCGCGACCATGTAGCCACCATAGGAGCCGCCCATGATCGCGATCTTGTCCTTCTGAACGTAGTCGAGCGTCTGCAGGTATTTCTTGCCGTAGACGACGTCGTCCAGATCGACCTCGCCATGCTTCTTGTCGTCCAGGTGGTAAAAGGTTTTCCCGTAGCCTGACGAGCCGCGATTGTTGACGCGCAGCACGGCGTAACCGTGATTGACCAGATGCTGGTACATCGCGGTGTAGCCCTTGCGGTTCTGTCCGCCGGGGCCGCCGTGCACGTCTACCACGGCCGGGACAGGCGTTGTCGCGCTTGCGCCCTTGGGCTTGAACAGGATGGCGGGAATGTCGAGGCCGTCGAAGCTCTTGTAGCGGACGACCTCACCGTCAACGAGCTGTGTCTCGTCAATGGCGGGGTTAAGGTTGGTGGTCAGGCGCGTTGCAGCTCCGGTGGCAAGGTCGGCCACGAAAACGTCTGCGGGCGAGGTGTCGGACGCCACGGTGAACGCGATCTTTGTCTCGTCGCGATTGAAGCGAACCTGTGCGACGTCGCCTGCGGGCACACCCTTAAGTTCGATGGGCTTGGCCGCGGTTTGATCGAGTATTGTTAGCTTCGTCGAGGCGTCCTCGTTGATGGCGGTGACCCTATAACGGCCAGAGTTTGAAAAAGTGACGTAGGTCACGTCCCAGTCGGCCTTGGTCAAGCCAGCCTTGTTGCCTGTCGCGATCTCATGAAACCAGGCCTGCGTGAATTCGCCGAACTCATCCGTTGCATAGACGAGTGATTTCGAGTCGGGAGTGAATTCGTAGACGCCATAAGCGATCGTCGCATTGTTCGGCGTGATAAGAATGGGAGACTGCTTCGCGCTCTTGGTCAGGTCCGCCAGATAGATGTCGCTGTCGGCTGAGGTCGTCTCCTTAGTGAGGGCAAGCCATTTGCCGTCCGGCGAGATGGCGGCGGGAAAGTAGCCCGTGTTCTGGAAAGCCAGCTTCCGTTTGAAGGTCGCAGTGTCATAGGCATAGACGTCGAACATCTGGGGGTCACGCTCGTTCGAGGTTATCCAGAACGTCTGGCCGTCGGCGCTCCACCGGAGGAAATCAGCCTTGTGATTGGTTCCCGGCGTCAGGTCCTTCAATGCGCCGTCCGTCTCCCGGACGTAAATGTGGTTCAACTCGTCACCACCGCCATCCGTGGAAACAAGAATGCGATCGTCCGTTGGGAAATAGCTGATGGCGAAAACAGCCGTAGTGGTGGACTGGGTGAGTGGAGCGGGTTCACCGCCCGAGACAGGGAGCGCGACAGCGTTGAAGACGCCCGACTTGTCAGTTGCCAGCAGCAAGTTCTGCCCGTCGGCCGAAAAGGAATAGGTAGACGGGTAGGTCATCGACACTGTGGTGGTGTCGAAGAATGCCTTTGCGTCATAGATCTTGAGCGGCGGGGGCGCCTTCGCTTCTTGCGCCACGGGTTGGCAGGCAGTCAGACCAAGCGCGACCACCGATCCAAGTGTTGCGAGTTTCAGCATTCATCCCTCCACGAAGAGACCACATGATGCGGAAGTCGCAATTGGAGGGCAAGCGAAACTCTAGTCGCCGCTCGCATTGGCGGGCGTATTCGCGGCTTCGGTGATCTCGTTGAGGCGGAACCAGTCGGTCTTCGGCAGCCCTAGCTGGTGGTCCAGCCAATCGGGGACGATCTTGGAGGCGCGCGAGCCGCGCGTGTTGGAGAGCACGACAATGCCCGCGTCCTGATCGGGCAGCCAGGCGATCTGCGCGATATAGCCTTCGACGCTGCCGGAGTGGGTGAACAACGTATTGCCGGCATATTCGTACATGCGCCAGCCGAGCCCGTACGCGGTTTCCGTGACGGGTGTTTTCAGCGAGCGCTGACGCGCGGTTTCCGGGGGGGTGGAAATGCGCTTGCGGTGCGCCTCGTCCAGCACTGCTTTCGGCAGCACGTCAGGCCTGTAGCCCATCTGGGCGATAAGCCATTTCGAGAGGTCGGTGATGCTGGCGTTGACGCCGCCCGCCGCCGGCACCTTGTAGTAGTAGTCCGTTACCGGCACCGGGACCCAGCCTTCGCCCACGCGCTTGTGCGGACGCGCCCAGTTGCTGCTGGCGAGCAGGTCGTTCTGGCCGACCGAGGCCGTGCGCATGTCGAGCGGGCCAAGAATACGTTCGCGCAGTTCGGTGGGATAGGATTTCCCGGTCGCCTTCTCGATCAGTGCGGTGATCATGTTGAAGGCGACATTTTGGTAGGTGAAGCATTCGCCAGGCGAGCATGTTTGCTTCACGCGGCCATAGGCGGTGAGGATCTGTGTCGGCGGCGTGCCGGATTCCAGCAGGTTGTCGTACGCGTAGGGCGGCAGGCCGGTGCGATGCGACAGCACATCTTCGAACGTCACGCGGGCAGCGTCGGCCGGGCGCTTGAGCTTGAACTCGGGCACCAGCGTCGTGACGCGGGTCTGCAGGTTGAGTTTGCCCTCGGATTGTTCCAGCACGGCGAGCGTGGAGGCGAATCCTTTGGAGAGTGACGCGATGCGGAAAACCGTGTCCGGTGTGACCTTCTCGTTTCGGCCCGCCTCGCGCACGCCATAGGTGCGCATCAGGACGATCTTGCCCTGCTTCACGACGGCAACGGCGAGCCCGACGAAATCTGGCGCCGTCGACGCATTGTCCAGGTCAGTTGCGAAGTTGCGAAGGGCTTGCGCCTCCTTGGTGAGCTGTGCCGAGGCGTTCGCCGGCCCAAGCAGGGCAACAGCAAACGAAAGAGCAAGAGCGAGGCGTCTCAACGTGTTTCCCCCGTGGCCGGGCTAGGTGGAACCGGACTGAGAAGAGGAGAGTCCGATACCGGATCCTTGTCCAGAGAAGTTAACTCCGAACTAGGCGGGATTTTGTTCGCTGGCTGTTGAACTGGCGGTGGGGCGCAGGTCAGCGATTGGCGCCGGGAACCCAGAGCACGTCGTCAGCGCCATTGGCGTTGGCGCGGCGGGCGGCGACGAAGAGGAAATCCGACAGGCGGTTGGCATAGGCGAGTGCGGGCGGCGACACCGTTTCACCCGGCGTGGCGGCCAGCTGGGCAATGAGGCGTTCGGCGCGGCGGCAGATGGTGCGCGGCAGGTGAAGGTGAGCGGCGAGATCGGAGCCGCCGGGGAGGATGAAGCTGTTCAGCGGTGGGATAGCCGCGTTCATCTGGTCGATTTCGCTTTCCAGGCGCATAACCTGGGCCTCGGCAATGCGAAGGGGCGTCCAGCCAAGGGGCTTGTCCCGCTCCGGGGTGGCAAGATCAGCCCCGAGATCGAAGAGGTCGTTCTGGATACGGGCCAGCATGGCGTCGAGTTCGGGATCTTCGCCGGCGAAACGGCGTGCGACCCCCAAGGCCGCATTCGTTTCATCCACCGCGCCGTAGCTTTCGACGCGCAGGTTCCACTTTTCAACGCGTTCGCCTGTAGCGAGGCCTGTTGTGCCGTCGTCACCGGTACGCGTGTAGATCTTGTTCAGGACAACCATGGCGCGGAGCCTTCCATCGGGCCGGGGCCGCGGTCAATGGAGGCAGGTTCCTGTGCTCAGGCGTAGGCTTCGTGATGGCCGGACAGCGGCTGGGCCAGCAGGTCCAGCGACGGGCGCGGGGCGAGCCGGAACGGGATGCGGCGGTGGTCGGCATTTTCGGCGTGACCCGTCGAGAAGCGCCAGCCACTGACAACAGGCGCCCCGGCCAGAAGGGTGTGGAGAGCGGTTTCCTGACCGGAAATCGTCATGTGACAGACGCCGTCGAGCGACAGGACAAGGTCCGCTTCCAGTGAGGCGTCGAAGCGACGGATGCGCTGGTTCAGGCGGTCGAGGGCCCATTCGGCGTCGGCTTCGCCACGAACAAGGGCTTCCAGCGCGTTGGACAGGCCCTGAGATTCGGCCTGGAACCATGACCAGAAGCGACGACGGTCAGCGTCTGAATTCTTCCGCGCGAACATTCCCGATCTCCACCACACCCGACCTGAGCCATTCTGTCAGAGACAGCTTCAGGTTCGGGTAATACGCTCGAGCAAATTTGATGGATCCAATCCGAACGTGAGCTGAACGGAATCTGTTGCCCTTGCGCAACTTGGGGCAATGCGCGCTGCACTGCATCGTTCGGTTGCAACATCGCCGGAGCAGGCTTTTCCCAAGCGCGAACGACATTGTCCGTGTTCGGACAGGCCGATGCTCGCGTAACGCCGGCCGCTTAGCCCCTGAAAGCGCCGGCCAAAGCGCCCAGCGCCACCAGCAGGATGATGGCAATGAATTGCATCAGAAACCGCAGGCGCATCAGCTTGTTGGAGCGCGATCGTGCCTGACCGTCCGTACGGACGAGATTGGCCACGCCGAACGCAAGGACTACGAAAACCGCCCCGATCGCGACATAGACGCCAATGGCCAGATACTTTTCCATACCCGCCTTCTAGCGCCGATCAGGCAGGGACGCCAGAACTGCGGCTGCGGCGGATGGTGCTCGGAGAATTTTCGTTGGGATTGGGGGCGGTCAACCCTTGATCCGCGCCTCGACCAGATCGAGTTCGCGGACGAGTTTGCGGGCGACGTCGTCGTCAATGCTGCGGTCCCGCGCGAGGCTGTAGATCTTGTCGCGTTCGGCGCGGATGCCAGCAAGACGCATGCTGCGCTCGATCTCGTCGTTCAGCCGAACCCTGTCAGCGGCGGCGCCGGTCTGGGACCGCCCCTCGATCCGGATGCGATAGAGCGACATGATGCGGGCGGCGGCGTCGGCGTAGATTTCAGGATCGGTGCGTCCGGCGGCCAGTTCATGCTGCCGCTTCTCGATCGCCCGCATGGCGGCTTCTGCTGCGGCATCGCGCGCCGCGCTTTCGGCTTCATCCGCGACCTGCTCGCTGGGAAGCTTCAGTCCTTTCAGCAGGAGGGGCAGGAACACGCTCGCGCCGATCAACGAACTGATGATCACGCTCGAAGCGAGCAGGATAGCGAGATCGCGGGCGGGGAAAGCCGTTCCGTCCGTCAGGGTGAGCGGCAGGATGAGTGCGCCCGCCAGCGTAATGGCGCCGCGCACGCCGGCGACGGAGATAACGGCCACGAGGCGCAGGCTCTGCGGCGGGCTGGGCTCGCCAGTGCGCCTGCGTCGCAGGATCGTCATGCGGAGGGATACCCAGACCCACACAAAGCGAAGCAGGCCGAGCGCTGACATGATGGCGATGGCGTAGACGCCGAGCCACCAGAGTTCTTCGTGGCCCGTGCTTCGCACCGTTTCGGAGGCGCTTGATATGACGTTCGGCAGTTGCTCACCGAGCAGGACGAAGATGATGCCGTTCAGGGCAAACTGGATCGTATCCCACACGGCGCTTCTGCTAACGCGTGTTTCGGCCTGTGCTCCGCCAGAAATCTCCGCATAGCTCATGGTGACGCCGGCGGCGACGGCGGCGAGAATGCCGGAGCAGTGAAAGCGTTCGGCAAGCATGTAAGCGGCGAACGGGATGATCAGGCTGATCAGTATCTGGGAGCCGCTTTCCTCGCCAAGCTTAAGCGATAGCCAGCCCTTCAGCCGCGTGATCGTCCAAGTTACGCCAACGCCGATTGCGATGCCGCCCAGCGCAAGCTGCAGGAAGGTCAGCGAGGCATCGACGACCGAGAACGAGCCGGTCAGAGTGGCGGCGATGGCAAACCGCAGGCAGACAAGGCCCGACGCATCGTTGAGGAGCGACTCGCCCTCCAGAATGTGCATGACCCGCTTCGGAATTGGCGTGCGAGCGGCAATCGCGGAGACTGCAATCGGATCGGTTGGCGACACCACGGCTGCTAGTGCGAAAGCTACGGCAAGCGGCACGGACGGGATCAACCAGTGGATGAAGAAGCCGACCCCGACGACCGTAAAGATGACGAGACCGAAAGCGAGCTCAAGGATTGTCGTGCCGTCCTTGAAGAGGCCCTGCTTTGGAATGCGCCAGCCGTCGAGGAACAGGAGCGGCGGCAGGAAGAGCAGGAAAAAAAGTTCGGGGTCGAGGTTGGCCCGGAAATTTGTCGCCGACGCGATCAACACGCCGAAGGCAATCTGTACGAGCGGCAAAGGCACGGGGATTGGTGAAATCCGGACCATGTAGCCGCTGGCGATCACGGCCAGCAGCATCACAAGGACAACGCTGAACAATTCCACTAGCGGCTGCCGTCAGGGGCGAAGCGTTCGTCGGTCCAGACGAGGTCGTGGAAGGTAAGGGCTTCCCGCAGGGCGGGGATGAGGGCGCGGCCCTCCTCACCGCCGCAACCGGCACGGTAGGTCAAGGTTTTCTGCTTCCCATCGGCGAGGCGTGCGGTGACGGACACAGTCGGCGTGCCGGCGACGCAGGACGGGCTGTCGCTGGATACCTGGTTGGGTTCCAGCATCCAGAAGCTGGCCGCGTCGAGAGCGGTTTGGGCCGCAGTCCAAGCGGATGCATCCAGCCGTCCTTCGGTGACGCCTTCGGTTTTCACGAAGCGGACGCCGTTCAGCAGATAGGAACCGTCAGGGTGCAGGGTCATGTCGTAGACGGGGCAGGTCTGGTCGCATTCCCCCTCGGACAGCACGATCACCGGCTCTCCGCTACGCGTGACGCTGACGCCCTTCTCGGAGGGCGAACAGGCGGCGGCCAGGCCCGCAGCAAAAGCGAGCCCAGCCAGCATCCCGAGGGGGCGGACAACCATCATGACGCCAGTCTAAGGCGCGTCGCGACGGCTGGCGAGTGTCAGCTCTTCTTCTGGAATTTGAAGAGGAACTGGTCCGTGTGGCGTCGGATGGTGGCGTCGAACACCATGGCGCGGCGATCGTCAGCGGGGTTCGCCAGAACCTCGCTGCGGCCCAGCATCTTGAAGCCTGCCGACTGGGCAGCAGACACGACCACCGAGGGATCGATTCGGTGCAGGGTCTGAGCGATCGAAACCGGGGAGCCTGGGTCAGCGGCGTGGTCCATGGCGATGAACAGGCCGCCGGGTTTGAGCACTCGCATGATTTCGGCATAGGTCTTCTCGTCATTGCCGAGACCGCGGGTGTTGGGCGGCACGTAATAAAGTTCGTGCGGTCCGAGGATCCACAACACGCGATCAACCGATCCACTGGCCACCTGCTGCAGATCATCGAAATGCGATTTGACAAGTTCCGCGTTCTTCAGGCGCCCCGCGTCCGTGCGCGCCTTGAAGGCCGCATCGCCGTAGGCAAATTCCGGCGGATACTGGATCACCAGCTTGCCCGTCGGCCCGATGGCGCCAGAGATGATCTCCGAATACCAGCCGCGGCCAGCTTCGAGTTCGAGCACTGTGTCGCCCGGACGAAGATCCGCAAAGGCGAGGACTTCGGCGGGCTTGCGCGCTTCATCGTCCTTGCGATCCGCCTCAGGCCGGGCAGGATCCGCGAGGATCGCCGCATAGGCCTCCGCGGCGAGGCCAGGTTTCTGCGGCGGTGGCGCGGATGCGCACGCGGCAACAAGAAGGGCGAGCGCGCTGGTCGCCGCGATGATCGATCGTTTCATTGTGTATGCTCCCCGGTGAAATGGCGCGAACCGTGTTGCGGTCCGCGCCCTCACTCAATTACTCAGTCAAATAGGTCTGGCAGACTTACGGCTTGCGATAGCGGATCAGGAACTGGTCGGTCTTGCCCTGGATCGCCTTGTCGAACACGCCGAGCGTGTGGTCATCCGCGGCGTTGGCGAGCAGCGTGCTCTCTACATCCTGGACCAGGCCGGCAGCTTCGATCAGCGGCTTCACGATCGCCGGGTCGATGCGGTGCAGGTCATTGCCGGACGTGTCCGGCGAGCCGGCTTTGGCCGCGTGATCCATGACGACGAGATAGCCGCCAGGCTTGAGGACGCGTGCGATGTCGGCGAATGCCGCGGCGGGCGCGCCCATCGGGACGTTGCCGCAGGCCGCCTTGCACCACATTTCGTGCGGCCCCTGATACCAGGTGACAACATCGACCGACGCGTCAGCTGCGTCGAGCTTGTCGAAGGTGGACCACGAGACGACCACGTTCGGCAGGCGGCTGTCCTTCAGGCGGAGCGCCAGTGCGTCCTTGTAGAAGCCTTCGAATTCCTTCGGCGCCTGCATGACGACCTTGCCGGTCGGGCCGACGGCGCGTGAGAACAGCTCGGTATAGTAGCCGGCGCCGGCTTCCATCTCGAACACGGTGGCGCCCGGCATGATTTTCGAGAAGGCCATGACTTCCGCGGGTTTGCGAGCCGCATCCTTCGGCCCGTCTTCCGCTAGGCGTTCGGGCGTCAGGAAAGACGCGTAGTCTGGGGCTGCGGCGACCGGCGGGGCGGCAGGGGTTTCGACGACGGGCGTTTCCGCGGGCTTCGATTCGCCACCGCAACCCGCCGCAAAGGCGAGCGCCAGCATGGATGCGCCAGCAGCTTTCCAGAAATGAGCGGTCATTCGTGTCTCCCGTGTCGATCTCAGTGCCGAAAACGAGGGGACCATACACCGAAGGCGACATGGAGCCAGCCCGGAACGGACCGGATGCGCGCCGGGCGGCCTTACCCGTAAGGAAGGCGCTTTCGCATCTGCCGATTAGGAGTAATCTGCCGAAGTTGATGAGGCGTCACATAGCAGGGCGCGTGCACATTCGACCTTAAAGGAGGAACTGATGAGATTGCTCAAGCCGGCCCTGGTGGCGCTTGCCTTTGTCCTGGCGCAGCCCGCGCTGGCGCAGGTTCCGCGCGCGCCTGATGGCAAGCCCGATCTCTCGGGTATCTGGACGAATGCATCGCTCACGCCGTTGTCCCGTTCGCCCGCCCAGAAGAGCCTGGTGGTCACGGAAGAGGAAGCCAAGAAGATCGCGGCAAGCACTGCCATCGCCGGCGTTCCCGCGAACGATCCCGAGTTCAGCAAGAACACGACCTACTCGGACCCGAGCAAGGGCGCCCCGGAGAAGGGTGGCGCGGACTTCGGCCTCAAGGGCTATGACAGCTTCTGGGTCACGCCCGGCGACAAGCTTGCGCATGTGAAAGGTGAGTGGCGCACGTCCAACATCGTCGAGCCTGCCAACGGCCAGCTGCCGTTCAAGGACCTGGCGGCCCAGCAACGCAAGCAGATGATCGGCTTCCAGCGCTACATGACGGGCAATGCCCCTTATGAAGGTCCGGAAGAGCCCGCGATTTCCGAACGCTGCCTGATCGGCTTCGGTCAGACTGGCGGACCGGGCATGCTGAGCGTGCTGTACAACAACAATTACCAATTCGTGCAGACGCCGACGCACATGATGATCCTGGTCGAGATGGCGCATGACGCGCGCATCGTGCCGATCTTCGCGAATGGCGAGGAAGCGCGCGCGCATCACCGCCCCGCAAATATCACCCCGTGGCTCGGCGACTCGGTTGGGTGGTGGGAAGGCGACACGTTCGTGATGGAGAGCGTGAATGTGAATCTGCTGCAGGCGCAGAACCAGTCCTTCCCGTTGTCCTCAAAAGCCGTTGTCACCGAGCGCCTAACGCGTACCGGCGACAAGGATGTGTTTTACGAGTTCAGCGTGAACGACCCGGAGACATATACGCAGCCATGGAAAGCCGAGCTGAGCTTCTACCCGACGAGCAAGCTGTATGAATATGCCTGCCATGAGGGCAACCAGGGCATGATCGGCATTCTCGCCGGTGCGCGTGAGCTTGAGCGGGCCAAAGCCGCAGAAACCAAGCCGGTCAAGGCGAGCAAGCGTACACGCTAGACTCTATCTTCATCCAAGAATGGCCGGGCCGCGCTGAACCCTCAGCGCGGCCTTTCCATATAGGTCTGGGGTCTCCGTCAATTTGCAATCGGGAAGGAGCCGCCTTAGCTTGGATACCGACGATCAAGTCGCCTCAGAGAAGGGCGCATGTTCGACAGGTTGAACAGGAGGAATTCATGAGACTGCTCAAGCCCGCTCTGGCGGCTCTCGCCATCGCGATGTCAACGCCCGCCCTCGCGCAGGTGCCGCGCGCGCCGGACGGCAAGCCCGATCTCAACGGTGCGTGGAGCAACGCTTCGCTGACGCCGCTGACACGTGACCCGAAACAGACCAGCCTTGTCGTCACCGAGGCCGAGGCGACCAAGATCGCGAAGGGTACGGCGCTGGCCGGCATCGCGGCGGACGATCCGGAATTCAGCAATGCCGGTTACTCCGACCCGAACAAGGGCGCGCCGGAAAAGGGCGGGGACGATTTCGGCCTCAAGGGCTACGACAAATTCTGGGTCGCGCCGGGTGAAAAGCTGGCGATTGTAAAGGGCGAG
>CALRWU020000066.1:0-10706 GCA_943371945.1 Azorhizobium sp. AG788 | reverse complement strand
TTGCCGGCCGCCACGATGAGGTCTGAGCGTATCGCGCGCGCGAGCAGGGTGGCGAGGCGCTCCTGTGCGCCTGTCTGCGCCGCCATGTCGGCATAGGCTGCGTCAGCGAAGTTGAAGCTGGCGCGCTCTTCGACGGAGCCCGTGCCGAGAATGTCGCCGCTGGCCGCGCGCAGCGTCCACGTTGCGTTGCCGACATAGTCGGAGCGCGAGGCTGCCTGGTCAGGTGCGAAGGCGAGGCGTTCGATGTTCTGGCGCAGGTCGATGTCGAGCGTACCAGAGCTGAAGCCCGGAACCCCCTGGCCAACCGTCCGCACCAGTTCCTGGCGCAGGAAGTGGCCGGTGCGGCCCGACGCTGCGCCGCCGCTAGCGACGGCGCGAATTTCCGAGATCTGGATCGGGCCGGAGTTGGCGTAGGACGCGCCCTGTCCGCCATAGACGGGGGTGAGCCCGCAGGCAGCCAAGCCCACTAAGGATAGGGGCAGGAGGGCAAGACCGAGGAGTGCAGCTCTGATCATGATGCGACGATATTCACGATACGGCCGGGGACCACAATCACCTTTTGCACGGTGAGACCGGCGAGATGTTGTTTCACGCTGTCATCGTCGCGGGCGATGGCTTCGACCGCCGCCTTGTCGGCGCTGGCCGAAACGGTGATTTCCGCGCGCTTCTTGCCGTTTATCTGCACCGGCAGGGTTACTGTGTCGGAGACCAGTAGGGCGGGGTCGGGGACGGGCCATTTGGCTGTCGCAACCATTCCGGATCCGCCCAGGAGCGCCCAGCATTCTTCCGACAGGTGCGGGGCGAAGGGAGCGGCGATCTGAGAGAACAGGCGCAGCGCCTCGCGGCGGGCGGTGGCCATGCCGGGGGCGGTGGATTGCTCCGCCTTGCGCAGGGCGTTGCCCAGCTCATTCATGCGGGCGATGCCGACGTTGAAGTGGAATTTCTCGATGCCCTGCGTGACATCGCGCACCGTGCGGTGGGCGAGACGGCGCAGGTCCAGCGCTTCGCCTGAGTCAGCGGGACCATCGTCGGCGGCGGGCGCGGCTTCGACCAGGCCCCAGAGTTTCTGGATCGAGCTCCATGCACCGCGCACGCCTGCTTCGGACCATTCGAAGTCGCGCTCGGGCGGTGAGTCGGACAGCACGAACCAGCGCGCGACGTCCGCGCCGTAGTCGGAGATGATCTGGATCGGGTCGACGACGTTCTTCTTCGACTTCGACATCTTCTCGACGCCGCCGATCGTGACGGGCGCGCCGGTCGAGATTTCGAAGAGGCCGCCGTCACGCTTCTCGATATCCTCGGGCAGCAGCCATGCGCCCGCTTCGGACTTGTAGGTCTCGTGCGTGACCATGCCTTGGGTGAACAGGCCGGCGAAGGGCTCGCCGCTCGGCAGGTCGAGCAGGCCGCAGTCGCGCAAGGCGCGGGTAAAGAAGCGGGAGTAGAGCAGGTGAAGGACGGCGTGCTCGACGCCGCCGATATACTGGTCGACGGGCAGCCAGTAGCTGGCCTCTTCCTTGTTGATCGGCTCTTTCGATTTCGGATCGCAGAAGCGTGCGAAATACCAGGAACTGTCGACGAACGTATCCATCGTGTCGGTTTCGCGCTCTGCCTTGCCGGCGCATTTCGGACACGCCAGCGGAGAGCCATCGGAATGGGTGTGTTTCCACGTCGGATGGCGCGCGAGCGGATTGCCGGGCTCGGAGAAGTCGGCGTTGTCAGGCAGCAGGACAGGCAGCTGGTCGTCGGGCACGGGCACGCTGCCGCATGTGGCGCACTTGATGACAGGGATCGGGCAACCCCAGTAGCGCTGGCGTGAGACACCCCAGTCGCGCAGGCGGTATTGCGTGGTGGCTTCGCCCGAGCCCTGCGCGACCAGCTTCTTGATGGCGGCCGTGATGGCTTCCTTCGTGGTGAGACCATTGAGGAAGTCGGAGTTGTAGATCACGCCGTCGCCTGCGTAGGCGGTTTTGGCGACGGTGTGGGTCGCGGGATCTTCGCCCGGCGGCAGTACGACGGGCTTGAAGGGCAGGCCATACTTTTCGGCGAACTCGATGTCGCGCTGGTCGCCGGCGGGGGAGCCGAAGATGGCGCCGGAACCGTAGGTCGACAGCACGAAGTTCGCGGCCCAGACGGGCAGCTCCCAGTTGGGATCGAACGGGTGCTTCACGCGGATGCCGAGATCGATGCCGACTTTCTCGGCTTTCTCGATGTCAGCTTCGGACGTGCCGCGCGCGGCGCAATCGGCCATGAATTTGGCGACGTCGGGACGCGACTTCGCGATCTGCTTGGTCAGCGGATGGTCGGGCGCGAGCGCGAGGAAGGCTGCCCCGAACAGCGTGTCAGGGCGCGTCGTGAAGACTTCGATCGGGTCGGTCGCGTGATTGGGTCCGCCATCGCCGGTGGGGCGGGGCAGGAAGTCGGGCGCGTGGGCGATCTCCCACCAGATCTTGGCGCCTTGCGATTTGCCGATCCAGTTGCCCTGCATGGTGCGGACCTTGTCCGGCCAGCGGTCCAGCCCATCGAGCGCGGCGAGCAGGTCATCGCCATAGCGCGTGATGCGGAAGAACCATTGCTCCAGCTCGCGCTGTTCGACGACGGCGCCGGAACGCCAACCGCGTCCATCGACAACCTGTTCGTTGGCCAGCACGGTGTTTTCGACCGGATCCCAGTTCACCTTCGCGGAGCGGCGATAGACGAGATCGTTGGCGAGCATCTTCAGGAAGATGCGCTGCTGTTGTTCGTAATAGTCCGGCTCGCAGGTGGTGACCTCCTTCGACCAGTCGAACGACAGGCCGAGGGGAGCGAACTGCCTCTTCATTTCCTCGATATTGTTCAGCGTCCACTGCCGCGGCTGTGCCTTCTTCTCGATGGCGGCGTTCTCGGCGGGCAGGCCGAACGCGTCCCAGCCCATCGGGTGCAGGACGTTATAGCCGTTGGCGATGCGATAGCGCGCGACCACGTCGCCCATCGCATAGTTGCGCACATGGCCCATGTGCAGCCGGCCCGACGGGTAGGGGAACATCTCGAGGACGTAGGCCTTCGGCATGTCGCCCGCTTCCCTAGCGGACTTCGCGCGGAAGACATGCGCCTCCGCCCAACGCTTCTGCCAGCGTTGCTCAGTTTCCTTGGGATTGTAGCGGGTAGCCATGTCGTCGCTCGCGTTCGGTCAGTAGCGGGGGGTTCTCATATCCCGCCGCCGAACGAAAGACGACGGGGGTGTTATTGTGAGCCGCCAAGTCGAAGCTGGCGGGCTTTCGAGAGGATGGCGTTCTCGAGCGCGACGTTGGTGTCGGGGCTGACGGCGGCCGGCACCCAAGCGCCGTTGACCAGAGTTTCGCGGAAGACGGCGGCAGAGATGCCGTCGGCGCGCAGGCGGGTGTCGAGGATGTAGACGGTCGCCTTGAGCCGCTCGTCGGCCTTGGCCGGGTTGGCGTACCAGTCAGTGATGACCACGCCGCCGTACGGATCCGCGGAGGACAGCGGGAGGAATTTCAGCGTGTCGAGGGTGGCGCGCCAGAGATAGGCGTTGACGCCGAGCGAGCCGGTTTCTTCCGGGCCGATGTCAGCGCTGGATGTGCTGGCCGTGTTGGCGGTTGAGGAACCGAAAATGGAGCAGCCCCCCACGCCGACGGTTGCTGAAATCAGAAGGGCGGCGAGCGCCATGCGAGAAACCATCACAACGTCACTCCGTCAGCCGGCGCATGTCGCGCCCCCGGGTAAGCCTTGAGGAGACGTTCCTTAGCTGCAGGGGTATCCCGCAGGCAAGGGCCGGATGCCGTTAGGCCTGCCGCAACACCGCCTCATATACACATTGGAGTGGACTGAGATTGCGGAGGAATTCTGGCATGCGGCGCACGATTACCCTGGCGGCTGTCGTCTTTGGCGCCGGCGCGCCTGCCTTTGCGCAGACGGGTGACGGGGAGTGGGCGGTCAAGGCGGAGGCCACAGCCGTGGTGTCGGGCGCGCGCTCTGACGACCCGCTCGACCCTGCGGCCGACGGGGTGCTGGGCTCTGCAGTGCTTGAGATTTCGCGCTCGGATACATTCGAGAATGGCCTGACGCTGGGATGGCTGGGGTCGATCCGGTATGAGCGGGACAACCCGAACCGGCCGGCTTTTGTGGGCGCCCTCGGCGGCTGCCCGGCAGCGAATCCGGCCTGTCCGAGCGTTGGCAGCGGCGCATTGTCGCCCATCTCGCCAGCAACGGGTCTGGCGGCTGGCGGGACACCCCTGGATGAAGACGGCTTCCTCACGGTTGAGGCGGCGGCTTTGTCCGTGAGCGGGCCGTGGGGGGAGGGGGTGCTGGGGTATGATGTCGGGGCGGCGAGTCGCATGGATGCGCGGGCGCCGACCGTGCTGAAGCGGGTGTCGGCTTTCTCGCCAGGGCTGGATCCCACAGGGCTTGGCGTGACGCGGGCCCGTAATGACGTAACGGGAAGCTCGGCCAAGGCGACCTATCTGAGCCCGCGCTGGCTCGGCCTGCGGTTGGGCGCGTCCTACACGCCCGAGACTGATAGGCGCTCGGCTGATTTCGACCCGGACTTCACGTCTGCCGGGCTCGCCAGCGCGCAGCTGGAGAATGTCTGGGAAGGCGCGGTGTCCTTCGCGCGCCAGTTTGCCGAGCAGGACCTGCGGGTGCGGGCTGCGGTGACGTATTCAAGCGCAGACGCGGGCGCGAGCCAGCCGGAGTTCGGCGGCTATGAAGCCTGGGGCGCGGGCGTCGAACTCGAGCACGACGGCTGGACGGGCGGGGTGCGCTGGCTGGCCAGCAATAATGCCTGGGCGGCGGGCAATGGCGATTATGAGGCGTGGGAAGTCGGTCTGGTCAAAGAGGTCGATGGTTGGCGCGTTGGAGCTGAAGCGGGCTGGTCCGAGGACAGTCTGAGCGGTCTCGAAGGTCAGTCCTGGCTGGTCGGGGTCAGTCGCGACATTTCCCATAATGTCACGCTGGGCGTCGGCTGGACAGCTGCAGATACCGATATTCCGGTACCGACCGGACTCAGCCTCGGCCACAGAAATGCCAGCAATGACGGGCTTTTACTTGAGCTCACTGTGCGGAATTAGTGACACCCGGCGGATAAAGCTCTCCAGAGCCCCTTCCATTAATCCGCATTAACTTTTGTAGCTTGAGTCGTGCGTACTATCTCGTCAGTAGAGGGTGGACATGCGCATCACGGCGTCTCTTTTCTGTCTTGCCGCCAGCTTGGCGGCTGCACCTGCGTTCGCGCAGGTTACGACAGCCCCTGCGTCTTCCACGCCGGCCGCGCGCGCAGGTGAAACCTCGGCCAAGGCCCAGCCTGGCTCCCAGTTCACTTTTGGCCTCGGCATCAGCCGCGGCGAGACCGAGCGCTCGCTGCTGCCGGTTGGACCGATCGCCAAGGATCAGGTCGAACTGAAGTGGAAACCGGCCGGCAACTGGGATGTCACGCTTGACCTCACCAGCCGCTCGCAGAACGACCTGTTCCCGCGTGAGGAAGTCACCGCCGGTGTTGGCTATCAGGTCACGCCGCGCTTCCGCCTCGGCGGCGGCGTCACCGTGAAGGGCGATTCGCTGGCGACCTCGCTGTCCAATCCGGCGCAGAATTTTGGTCGCGAAGGCACGGAAGCCTCGGTTCGCATCGAGTCGGCTTTCTCGTTCTAGGTCTTGGCTCCTTCTAGTTTTCGGCGCGTCGCACGCTCCGTTTTCGCTAGCGCCTTTTCCAACCTTCCATCACGCCCTCGATCGCCGCCCAGCCTGCTGCGCCGTGCATGATGCTTGCGGCATTGTCCGCATTGACGCCGCCCAGCGCGTAGACGGGCAGGGTGGCGGCCCGCGCCAGCTGGCGAAAGCGCAGCGCGCCAATGGCGGGGCCCGCCGACGGGCTCTGGCTCGGGAAGACAGCTGACAGGATCACCGCATCAACACCGCGCGCGGCAGCGCGGGCGATTGCGTTCCGGGAATGCGCGGCCGCCGTCTCGATTGATCCGGCCTTGCATGTGCGCGTGCCCTTCAGCTGGCGCTCCGGCCAGTGGACGCCCGCGGCGCCAATGCGTGCAGCGAGGGCCGGATCATTGGCGACGAGCAGGACCAGGCCGCGCTTCCGGCAGGCGCGCGCGAGCGCGAGGCCTGTCGCGAGCCGGCTCGGACTACCGAAATGGCGCCAGATCACGCCGAAGCCGCGCGGCAGGCGCTTCACGATGCTGAGCGGGTCTGGCGTGCGCACCGGGTCGGTGACGAAGAAGGCGCGGGGCAGGGCGCGGCCCCGGCCTCCGGAAAATGTGCGTGCGCGGGCGGGTTTTGCCAGGCGCGCTGCTGCGAGGAGCTTGCGGCGGACGGCGGCTTGGGGTGAAGGAATAGCCATGGACCAAACACTTCTGCACGAAATCGCCTCGGCGCGTGACCTTGTTGTTGCGCGCATCGCCGCCGCCGCCAAGGCTGCGAGGCGTGATCCGGCGTTGGTCGACCTGGTGGCCGTCTCGAAGGTTCAGCCGGATGACCGCATCGACGCCATGCTGGCGACCGGTCAGCGCATTTATGGCGAGAACCGCGTGCAGGAGGCCGAGGGCCGCTGGACGGAGCGCCGTAGCGCCTATCCCGATCTGGAACTGCGCCTGATCGGCCCCCTGCAGAGCAACAAGGCGCGCGAGGCCGTCGCGCTGTTCGACGTGATCGAGACGCTGGACCGGACGAAGCTCGCCGCGGCGCTCGCCGATGCGTTTGCGAAAGAGGGGCGGACCCCGCGTCTCTACGTACAGGTGAACACAGGCGAGGAAGAGCAGAAGGCGGGGGTCGAGCCGCTGGATGCGGACGGTTTCATCGCGTCGATGCGCCGCGACTATGGCTTTGCGATCGAAGGTCTGATGTGCATTCCGCCGGCGGATGAACCTGCGGGGCCGCACTTTGCGCTGCTTGCGAAGATCGCCGCGCGCAATGGCGTCGCGAAGCTGTCGATGGGGATGAGCGCGGATTACGAGATCGCGGTGATGTTTGGCGCGACAAGCGTGCGCGTGGGCTCTGCGCTGTTCGGCGCGCGCACGGGCTGATTCAAGATCGCAAGAGCGTAAGCCACAACGACGAAGGGCGCCGGTTGCCCGACGCCCTTGCCACCCCGGCGCGAGTCCGTGGGGGAAATCGAACCGAGGCGTGTCATCGTGCGAGGTGTTCGCGCGACAAGTCTACGGACAGGCGACTGACGATAATCTTACGCGATCGCGGCAGACTGCGCCGCCTTGCGGTCACGATAGGGCGCGATGCGCGAGAGTCCCCACGCGATCATGATCTGCGCGCCGGCATAGGTGATCCAGACCGAGCCCGGCGGCACGTCTGTTGTTGTGAACTTGCCGATAGCAATCAGCGTGTCGGAGAGCATGAAGACCACTGCGCCAAGGCGCGCCAGCATCGGCGCCTTCACCACCATCGCAATCGCGACCATCGTCGTGATGATCAACTGATAGATCAAAGCCGGGATCAAAAGGTCGCCCATGCCCGGCGTCAACCAGCCGAGCATCGCCAGCGACACAAGGACGACAAGCCCAGCGACAGGACGGTCTCGCTTGTTAGGCCCGAGGACGCGGCCCCATTCGAGGAAGCAGAGAACATAGACGACATGGCCGAGCGCGAATGCCGCCATGCCGGCGACGAAGTAGATCTCGAGCAGCACGTCGCCCGTCGCGCAGAGAAAGAGGGCGAGGGCGGCGAGCCAGGCGCGCTGAGACAGCGCGTAGACGCCGAGCAGGATGATGCCGGATGCTTTCCACGCGAGACCCCAGGGCGGGGCGAGGTTCACCCAGTCATTGGCGAGGTGGCCCATCGCCATGAGGGCGGCGAAAGCAAAGAAGAGGGTGAGAGCGGTCTTGCGTGTCATGGGCGTTTGCTAACGCACGATTGCCAGCGTGTCGCCCAGCTTTGCGGTCGCAAGCAGGGCGAGCAGATCTGCGCGGGCGCAGGCGACGCAGCCCTCTGTGGGCGAATAATCGGGGCGCGCCACGTGCAGAAAGATGGCGCTGCCCTTGCCCCGAACCGGCGGGTCATCATTGTACCCGAGCACGACAATGACGTCGTACACCCCATCATCGCGCCAGAGTTTCTCGTGGCTGAGAGGGAAGGGCAACGCGACGGGGAAGTTGTAGAGCGGGCTGGAAGGATCGTCGCACCAGCCCGCTTCGGGGATCAGGGCGTCGAGGGGGAGGCCGGTTGCAGGGCGCGCCAGACGGTCTTCGCGCCAGAAAACCTGCCGCATCGGCCAGACGCCCAGCGGGGTCGCGCCATCGCCCTCGCGCTTGGATTCAACGGGCGTGACGCCGCTTTTCCCAAGCGCGCAGCGGGCTTCTCCACCCGGCCAGTGCAGAATGCCGGAAGAATCGGCTCTGAAAGGCGTATTGGCCATGTTGCTGTCCGCTTCGTGATGGCTTCCTTGCTTGGCCCACCCTACCTAGACTTGTTACACCCCGCACCACACATAGACGGGGACGGGAGACTCCCACCACATGACCGCCGCCAAGACGATCCTGCTGGTCGACGATGATCAGGAACTCCGTGAGGCCCTGGCCGAGCAGTTCGAGCTGCACGAAGGGTTCCGCATCGAGCATGCTGCGTCTGCGGGCGAGGGCATCAAGAAGGCCGAGGAAGTCAGGGCCGACCTGGTGATCCTGGATGTCGAGTTGCCGGACATGGACGGACGCGACGCCTGCCGGCTTATGCGGAAGCACGGCATCGCCGCGCCGATCGTCATGCTGACGGGCCAGTCGACCGATGCGGACGCGATCCTCGGGCTGGATTCAGGCGCGAACGACTACGTCACCAAGCCTTTCAAGTTCTCCGTGCTGCTGGCGCGCGTGCGGGCGCATCTGCGCACCTTCGAGCAGAGCGAAGACGCGACCTTCCGTCTAGGGCCGTATGAGTTCCGCCCGGCGGCGAAGCTGCTGATCGACGAGAAGGAACGGAAGATCCGTCTCACCGAGAAAGAGACCAACATCCTGAAGTATCTCTATCGCGCAGGCGGCAAGCCGGTTGGGCGCGAGGAGCTGCTGTCTGAAGTGTGGGGCTATAACGCCAACGTCACGACGCACACGCTGGAGACGCACATCTATCGTCTGCGCCAGAAGATCGAGCCCGATCCCGCGAATGCGCGGCTGCTGCTGACTGAGAGCGGCGGGTATCGGCTGCAGGCCTGAGCCCCGCGCGCGTGTTTCACCTTATCCAGCCGGACACGTCATCCGCTCGCCGGCGGGCACGGCGCTCATGCCGGTGACGCGCCAGCCGTCCTCGAACTTGCGTACGCGATAGAGGCTGGTGCGTTCCTTCGGCGGCAGGAAGCCGCCATCGGTGGTGAGGCGGGTGAAGCGCAGCTCGACCTGTCCGGTGTTGGGGCCGAGGGCGCATCCGATGACGCTGTGGATTTCAGATTTGTCGTAGCCCTGCGCCGCCAGGCGATCGAACTCTGCCTTGAGGCCTTCGGCCGTGCGCCACGGGTGATCGCCATCAAGCCGGTAGAAGCTGGCCGTGATCGCCGCTGAGTCGTGTGCGTTCCAAAGCGCGAGGTAGTCCGCCATGAATTTTTCCATGTCGGCGCGGTCATCCGCGCGGGCAGGGGCGGCGATGGCGATCAGGCTCGCGGCCAGCAAACCTATGCGGAAGACATGCATGTGACGGAGGCCAACGTGTTTCATCGCCTGACGCTAGCAGTACGCTGTCCGGGTCGGCAATGAGGGGGAGGAAGCGTGGTCTACGCACATCCTTCGACATACTGGATGCTCGGGCCGCCAGCGTGGATCGCGCCGACTTTCCCAGTGCCGTCGATTTCGTAGACGAGGCCGCGTGCGCCTTCGTCCTGCACGTAGTGCTCGGAGCGCGGACCACCGTCCCAGGCTGTGATGTATTCGGCGGGCTTGTCTTGGTATTTGTGCGGGCTCGCCGTCGCGGCCGCGCCGTAGGCTTCCTTCACCGCTTCGGCGCTGTCCCCGAGGCCGAGGCCCTTGTCGGTTTTCAGCTTTGACATGTCGGCGATGGTGATGCGCGTGAGCTTGCCGGCCTCCAGCATGACCCAGAGATTTTCAGGCGAGTTCTTCGGCTGGTACTCGTCGCACTCGCCGGGAATGCCCGCGGCGTTGGGGTCGCGCTTGTCGCCGACGGCGGCGATGACTTCCTCTTTCGTCATCCCGATCTTCAGCGTGTTCCAGCCTTGCGAGGTGAGCGCGTCCGACATGGTCGCGGGCGTTGCGGCCGGCGGCGTTTCCGGGGCCGTTGCATCCGCGACAGGCGGGGTGGTGGCTGGCGCTTCGCTGCCGCCGCAGGCGGCGAGGGCGATCATGGAGGCGGCGAGCAGGGCGAGAAGTTTCATGGGTGCGGTCTCCATTTTCTTGCTCAAGCATATAGTCCCGGGAGCGGCGCGGACCATTACGGTTGCGTTCAGGCCTGACGCAAAAGCTCAGCCAGCCGCCGTGACCGTAACTGTGACGGGCACGTGGTCGGAGGGCTTCTCGCCGCCGCGTTCGTCGGTGTGGATGCGGTAGCTTGCGATGTCGACGAGCGGCGTTGCGCGCTTGTCGGCCCACCAGTGATCGAGGCGGCGGCCGCGGTTGGAGGCCTTCCAGTCGGTCGCGCGATAGCTCCACCAGGTGTAGAGTTTTTCTTCCGGCTTGTGCTTGGCGCGGGCGATATCGGTGAGCTTGCCTTCAGCGAGGATGCGCTTGAGGCCGTCCGTCTCGACCGGCGTGTGACTCACCACG
>CALRWU020000065.1:0-10799 GCA_943371945.1 Azorhizobium sp. AG788 | reverse complement strand
CTGTCCGGCTGGGCTTTTGTCCATGGTCCCAGCCCCTTGGCGGTCACCAGAACCAGGGGTGTTCCGGCGTCGGGATGGGCGTGAAAGGCAGGGTGCATGGTGTGTTCCGGTAACAGATAGCCTGGGCGCCGCTTTAACGAATCCTTGATCCGGCGCGCGTCAATCTTCCGGTAATATCCGGGGATTGCCCATGTCTGCCAGCCACAAGTCGACCAGTTACAAGTCTGCCGGCCGCGTCATTGCCGGGGCCAGCCTTCTTGCCCTTCTCACGGGCTGCATCACCGCCGAAGCGCCGACCACGCAGGAACTCGCCACCATCGACAAGGCGACCGTCACCCTGATGCCTGCCAGCGCCGCCGAACGCGCCATGGCCGACAAACAGGACGTGCTGACCCAGGCCAAGTTCTGGGCGACCGAATACGACAAGAACCCCAACGAGTACGAAGCGGCGCTGAAATACGCCCGCGTCCTGCGCGGCATCGGCTCCTCGCCCCGCGCCGCCGAAGTCGCCCAGCAGGCGCTCACCCTGAAGCAGGGCGATGTCGAGCTGACACTCATTTACGCGCAGGCCTCGCTCGACGTCGGCAAGGCCGAAGACGCCGCCTATGCCCTCGCCCGCGCCGAGGCCAATGGCCAGACCGACTGGCGCCTGCTCTCCATTATCGGCGTGACCATGGACACGCTCGACCAGCACGGTCCGGCGCAGGACTACTACCGCAAGGCGCTGGCGATCTCGCCGGACAATCCTAAGGTCCTGTCCAACCTCGCACTTTCCTACGTTCTGGAAGGCAAGCCAGCGCTGGCCGAACAGACGCTGCGGCAGGCCGTCAGCCAGCCCGGCGCCGACAGCCGCATCACCCAGAACCTGATCCTGGCCCTCGGCGTCCAGGGCAAGTTCGAGGAAGTTGAGACCGCCGCCGGGACAGATCTGCCCAAGGCGATGGTCGATGCCAACCGGGACTATTTCCGGTCCCTGCTCAATGCGTCGCGCACGTGGGAAACCCTGCGCGGCAGCAAGAACTGAGTAGTCTGACAGCAAAATAATCCAGCGCCGGAACGGCATCTTCCGCTCGCCAGCGCAAACGACACCCGCTATCAGTCGCCCGAAGTCTTCAGGAGGGTGATATGCGGGCGTTCGGTGGGGCATTTGTTGCATTGGCATTGGGGGCAAGCGCTCTCGCAGGCTGCAGCCAGGGCGGCTCAGGCGCACTCGCCGCGGTCGATATCGAACCCAAGGCTATCGAAGCACAGGTCGCCAAGCTCGCGACCGATACGCTCAAAGGCACGACCACCGAAGCCGCCAACCTTGATGCGGTCAAAGCCCTCCTCCCGGCTGAAGTCGTGATGTCGTGGGGCAACCTCACCTTCGACGCCGCCACCAATTCGACCCTGGTCACCGACCTCAAGCTGACGCCGAAAGACATGCCGACCGTCGGCCTGCAGATCGCCGAACTCCGCCTGTGGGATTTCGACGCCAAGCTTCTCGAAGACCGTATCGCCGGCAAGCGCCTGACCGAGACGGCCAAGCTCGCGCGCCGCATCGACGCCAAGAACATCTCGGTGTTCGGCCTCGCCGACGCGATCAACAGCAGCATGGGCGGTGTTGAACCGGATCTGGTTCCTGCCGACGACGCAACGCCGCTGAAGTTCCAGCCAGAAGATCCGACGGCCCCGGTCGAAGTTCCGCCGGGCTTCGAAGATCCGTTCAGCATGGACGGCATGGACATGTACACGGCGCCGCAAGTGAGCCGCATGGATATCTCGCTCGGCCGCATGATCATCGATGACGTCGTACTGAAGCCCTACCAGGTTATCTCGGCGCCAGCCGCTCCGGCGGACCCGTACGATTCGATGGCGACCTTCCTGCCGATGTTGCAGCAGTTCACGTCGGTAATGCAGTCCTACGGCGTCGATACGGCAGCCTATTTTGACTACAAGATCGGCTTCGAGATGGTCGAAGCTGGCGAGACAGTCTCGGGCAACGTTACTGTCAAGACGATGGGCGCGCGTGGTCTTCGTGGCGGCGACCTGGATGGCATGTTCATCCGCGACGTCGATTACTCACTTGCAGCACCGAGCATGGCGGGCGCTCCGCCGCTTGCCTTCAACTACAAGTTTGGCCTGATGACGCTTGAGGATCTGCGCCTCGAGAAAGTTCTCGGCTATCTCGTCAAGGGCGTGATGCCGCCGCGCACCGAAGCCAACCTGATGGGTCTCGGCAAGTGGCACTCCGAAAACGAATCCATGACGCTCGGCGGGCAGCCCGTCTACACCGCTGAAGAAACCAACTTCGACGCGACCGGCTTCCATTGGTTCATCCCGACCAAGCTGACCGCCTCGGCGAAGAACATGACCGTCAACATCGGCACGCTGCTCGACTTCGCCACGCAGTACGCCGGCGCCGTCCCCGCCGGTGACGACCCGGCTGCTGCTGAAGCTGCGGCGGCTGAACTTGCCGAGATGACGCAGATGAAGGCGATGCTCGACAAGAATGGTCTCAGCAAGCTGACGCTCAACAGCAATTTCGGCTGGAACTGGAACGCCCAGAACGGCGACACCAAACTCGAAATCGGTCTCGGCGGACCGGAACTGCTCGACTTCAACGCCAAGTATGAAGGCACCTTCCCGAGCTTCAAGGCCGTGTCGGACCTGATCCCGGAAACGGGTGAGCCGAACGAAATGGCCCTCGCCAACGTGTTCCAGTCCAACTCGTCGCTCAAGCTGATCGACGTGAACTTCAAGGACAATGGCGGTCTCGGCAAGATCTTCGGCATGATGGGCGACCTCAGCCCGTCGATGGGCATGAGCCCCGAACCGATGACCGGCGCGCAAGTTCGTGCGCAGGCGGTTGATGGCGTGAAGATGATGGCGCGTCCCGACGTGTCCGGCATCCCGGAACTCGCGACGCTGCTGAACCCGGTCGCCGAATTCCTCTCGACGGGCGGCAAGCTGCGCTTTGCGGTGCAACCGACGAAACCGATGCCGTTCGGCACGCTGGTCAGCACAGTGTTGAGCGCAGGCATGGGCTCCCCTGCCCAGGCCATCAAGGACCTCGGCCTCAAGGTCGAACACTCCAAGTAAGCTTCCCGGGCTCGGTGCGATGCGCTTCACAACGCGTTTCGCGCCGAGCCCAACGGGACGCCTCCACCTCGGACACGCCTACTCTGCAATCCTTGCCCACGACGCCGCCCGCTCAGCTGGCGGCGTTTTTCTTTTGCGGATCGAAGACATCGACCGCACGCGCTGCCGCCCTGAATTCGAGACAGCTCTGCTCGACGATCTCGCCTGGCTTGGACTCGATTGGCCCCTGCCCGTGCGCCGGCAGTCTGATCATTTCGACGATTACGCAGCAGCCCTCGACAAGCTCCGCGCGCTTGGCGTGCTCTATCGCTGCTTTCTGACGCGCCGTGAAATCGCCGAGCAGTCCCTGTCGGCGCCGCATGCACCTGGAGAGGGAATCGACGGCGTCATCTATCCTGGCCCCGCGAGTCCGATGTCAGCGGACGAAGAGCAATCGCGCATTGCACGTGGCGATGTTTTCGCCTGGCGCATCTCGATGAAATACTCACAGGACCTGCTAGGCGAAGATTTCCCGCGATTGGAATTCGTCGAACGCGACATCGCAGCGAATGGGGCAACAAATGCGGAACGCAGACTAACAGCGCATCCACACTTGCACGGCGACGTTATCCTCGCGCGCAAGGACACGCCCGCGAGCTATCACCTCTGCGTCGTGCATGACGATGCGCAACAGCAGGTCTCGCACGTCATTCGTGGCGAGGACCTGCGCAGCTCCACGCACGTGCATGTGTTGCTGCAGAAACTGCTCGGCTTCCCGACGCCGATCTATTCGCACCACGCCCTGCTGACGGGTCCCGACGGCAAGCGCTACGCCAAGCGAGACAAGTCGCTCACCCTTGCAGCCCTACGCGAAGCGGGCGTATCCCCAGCCGAAATTCGCGCCCGCATCGGATTGCCCGCTTGACCACGCCGACCGCCCTCGTCCGGCCCGCCCCGACCTGGGCGGGTCCCGTCATGCTGATCTGCGGGGCGATCGCCATCGGTTTCGCCCCGATCGGGTTGCGCCTGTCCGCGTTCGAACCGCAGGCAACCGGCTTCTGGCGCTTCACCTTCGCCCTGCCGCTGATGGCGGGCGTGATCTATGCGCAGGGCGGACGCATCGGCCGGCCGTCGAAGATGGCGCTGCTCGCAGGAACGTTCTTCGGCCTCGACATCGCCTTCTGGCACGCCTCGCTGGTGATGACTTCGGTCGCCAACGCCACCTTTCTGGTGAACCTGGGCAATGCAGCGGTAGGCCTCATAGCCTGGGTTGCGCTGGGCGAGCGACCGACCCGTATCTGGCTGATCGCACTCGCCATCGCGCTGGCCGGCGCCTTCCTTCTCTCCGGCGGCGCCGCCGACACGGGCCCGACCGCGCTGGCTGGAGACGCGCTCGCCCTGCTCGCCGCCGTGATGGTCAGTCTCTACCTCTTCTTCGCCAAGCTCGCCCGACGCGACACCGACGCCATGCAGGTGTTGTTCTGGTCGACCGTAACGACGCTGGCGGTGATGGCGGTCTCCTGCGGCGTGAAGGGAGAGACGCTGATCCCGCCAAGCCCGGACTGGTTCGTCTGGCCCTTTGCGCTCGCGGTGGTCGCCCACGTGATCGGTCAGGGCCTCATCGTGGCTGGCGTTGGGGCAACCCCTGCCGCGCTGGCCGGCCTTCTGCTTCTGATCCAGCCCGTCACCGGCGCGATGATTGCCTGGCCGCTCTTTGGCGAGGCACTGACTGAAATACAGCTCGCTGGATGTGCACTTGTGCTCATCGGCGTCTGGCTGGCGGGGCGCGGTTGACGGCCGAGCCCCACGCCAGTACCGATTCAGCGGGATCAGGATTGCCGAAGGGCAATGACGGACAACTTCAATGGCGGATCAATACGCCGCGCGCAGTGATGGCTCTGAGCAGCCTGTGATGGATTCGCGTCCATCATCTGCGGCGCTGTCGACCGACGCATGCATTCTCAGACACGTTTCGCGCGTATCGCGCGCCGTCGTCGCCGCCTACGATCCAGCTCTCGCGCCGTTTGGACTTACCGGCCACCAGTTCAACCTGATGACGACGCTGGCCGATACAGGGCCGATGACCGTAGGCGCGCTGGCCGACAAGCTTGGCATGGACGCCTCGGGCGTTCCGCGCGCCATCCGTCCGCTGGCAGATGAGGGCATGATCTCTGTCGAGCGCGGGGCCGATCGTCGCCAACGTGTACTCTCTCTCACGGTTCTCGGCCGCACCCGTCTCGATCGCGCGAGGCCTGCCTGGGCGCGCGTGCAGGAAGAACTCGTGGACGCGCTGGGCTCCAGCCGCTGGACATCCATGATGAGCGAGCTGCGCATCGTGCAGAAAGCCGCAGCCAATTGCTCGACGCGCAAGCCTGCGCCAGTCGAAAAAAAGCTCTAGAACAACCTGCCGCCAATCGGTGTCGCCAGATCTGGCGTGATCAGCACGACAGCGCCCTCGTCATCGGGCACGCCGAGGGTCAGCACCTCAGACATGAATTTGCCGATCTGGCGCGGCGGGAAGTTCACGACCGCGAGCACACGCTTCCCGATCAAGGCTTCAGGTGAATAGTGCTTGGTGATCTGGGCCGACGATTTCTTCTCGCCGATCTCCGATCCAAAATCGATCCGCAGCTTGATGGCCGGCCTGCGCGCTTCCGGAAATGGCTCCGCCGCCACGACGACGCCCACGCGGATGTCGACCTTCATGAAGTCGTCGAAAGTGACCACTGGCGTCACTTTGCAAACGCCTCCAACCGCGTATCCAGCCCGTCGCAAACGCTAGGCCAATCCTCGCGGATCACACTGAACCAGGCCGTATCGCGCAAGCGACCGTCAGGCCGGACCATGTGCGAGCGATGGATGCCTTCGAACGTCGCGCCGAACCGCGCCATCGCCTTGCAGGAACGCTCGTTGCGCGCGTCCGCTTTCAGCTCCACGCGATTGAGCCCGAGTACGTCAAAGCCATGCGCCAGCAGCATCCGCTTGCACGATGGATTGACCGGCCCAGCCCAGACGCGCTTGGCGTACCACGTCCAGCCAATCTCCAGCCGCTTGTGCGCAAGCACGACGGCCAGATAGCTCGTCGATCCGGCATAGCTCCCCGACGCCTTGTCGAACACGGCCCACGTCATCTCGCCCGCGCGTTTCATCTCCGTAAAGCGGTGATCCATCCACGCGTCGAAGTCGGAGTTATCCAGATTCACATTGGCGAACCGCCACAGGTCAGGATCATTGCCTGCTTCGCGCAGCGGTTCGCGATGACGCTCGTCCAGCGGCTCCAGCCGGACAAAGGCGTTCTCGAGGACGACGGGTTCAATGCTCATGCGCGCGGTTTAACGCGCCCGCGCAGCCACGGCTAGGCATCCGCCACGCGCCGGTGTTAGCTCGCTTTATCAAATGCCGGGGAAAGACGTCATGTTCATCACACGGTTCTGCGCCGCGCTCGCCATCACGTCGCTAGCGGCCTGCGTTCAGACCCCACAACCGGCGTCATCCCTGCCGAGCGGCGCGAAGTATGTCGCAATGGGTTCGTCCTTTGCGGCCGGTCCCGGCATACCGGACTATTATGAGGCGACGCCCGCGCCCTGCTACCGCTCGACGCAGAACTACGCGCACCAGCTTGCCGCACGGCTGAACCTGGACCTCACTGACGTCAGCTGCAGCGGCGCCACCACCGCACACCTCACCGGCCCGCGTGGCGCTGTCCCACCGCAGTTAGATGCCCTTACGTCCGACACACGCCTCATCACCGTCACCATAGGCGGCAATGATCTTGGCTATATCGGCGGCCTCACCAACGCTTCCTGCGCCGGCCTGATGGCCGAAACTGGAATCGAGGCCAACTGCGCCCCGATGATCGCGCCGCCAGCCGAAAAAACCTACGCCGATCTCGCAGCGCGCCTGGACGCCATCGCAAAGGAGATCCGCCGCCGCGCGCCACAGGCACAGCTTGTCTTCGTCGACTATCTCGCCGTGCTCCCCGAAACCGGAACATGCCCGGCGGCGCCGCTCAACGCCGTCCAGGCCGATGGCGCCCGCTACACCGCCCGCCGCCTTGCCGAAATCACCCGCACAGTCGCCGGGCAGAACAACGCCAGCATCATCACTGCCTCCGAGTTTTCGAAAGCTCACGACGCCTGCAGTGCGGACCCATGGATGCATGGCTACCCGCGCCCGGGTATCCCTGTCGCGGGCACACTCTATCATCCGAATGCGAAGGGGATGACGGCTGTAGCCGACGCGCTTGAGAAATGGCTGGCAGACTAGCCTAAGGCGCGCCGACCAGCGCGCGCGCGCGCGCCAGTGCTGGATCGTCCGTGCCGCCTGCATCGGGCTGCACGCGTTCTTTCGGCGCCCATTCCTGACGCGGCGTACCGTCGACATGGGTCAGCGCGTAGGCCGGGAGGCGCAGGTTCGTGTCTGTTGCGGGAAGGTTGAATACCTCGACACCGCCCGCCAGACCCGCCATCGGACCGCCGACGACGACGCCGCGCTTCATGCCGTCGAAGCCGATCGCCATTCCCTCGCCCATACTGCCTGTCCAGCGACCGGCGAGCACGGCGACGGGGCCGGTCAACGTCCACGGGCCACGCGGTTCGATCTTCCGCGCGTAGGCCGGTTCATGAAGCGGGCGCGTTATCTGGTAGTCAGCAGCTAACGTCACGAAGCGTCCCATGATCGGCTCGGCCACATCGGTCGATCCGCCGCTCGGTGTATCGCGGACATCAACGATCCAGCCCTTGGCGCCGCGCAAGCTTTCAACCGCCGCATCGAAAGCGGCAACCGTATCGTCATCGCCTAGGCTATCGTTGAAACGGATATAGCCGACGTCGCCGATCATGCCCGCGCTGACAGGATCGTCCGGCTTCGCAGGCGCAGGATCGCCGAGCTGCGTCTCGAGTCGTTGACCACCGCGCAACAGCACCAGCGTACGGCTTTGTCCACGATAACCCGCGCCCGCCGCGTTCAGCGCCCACGCCATCCGCGCCGGCGGGACATCAGCCTTGCCCGTGCGGATGCGCGCGAGCGCAGCTTCAATCGGCATCTTGCCGTCGATCGACATGACAACGTCGCCGGGCTGGATCCCCGCATGCGCCGCCGCGCCATCGTGGCGAACACCTGTTACGACGACGCTGGCGCCCTGCAGCTCTAGCCACATGTCCGACCCGGACGGCACCAGCCACGGCGAGATGCCAGTGTTGACGCCGAGCGATGCGTGATTGTCCCACAGCCCTTCAACCAGATGCTCAAGCATGGCTGTGCCCTGCCGAGGCGTGGTGACGGATGCGGCCTCTATCTGCGCCTGATCGCAGGCTTCCTGCCAATGCGAGGCGCGCGACGCGTGGAACGCGTAGACCTTCGGGACCAGCTCACACATCGTCTTCGCATCGGCCGCGTACGCTGCCGCAACATCTTTTGGCTTCTCTGCAGACGCACTGGCACAAGCTGCCGCAAGTGCAGCCGCCAGACCCGCCATCATCGCGCGCAGCACTATTCCGCCGCCTTCGTCAGCGTCTCTTCGACCACTTTCACCACATCACCCATGATCTGCGTGATCTTGTAGTCCTTCGGCGTGTAGACGCGGCGAATACCCATCTGCTTCAGCGCGAGCGCATCGGCGTCGGGAATGATGCCGCCGACGACGACAGGAATATCGAGGCTCTTGGCGCGCAGGATGCCCACCGTCTCCTTGACGAGATCGAGGTGCGATCCGGACAGGATCGACAGGCCGATCACGTGCGCCTCGCTGTCGATGGCCTGCTGCACGATTTCTTCCGGTGTGAAGCGGATGCCTTCATAGATGACGTTCATGCCGGCCGCGCGGGCGCGCGCCGCGATCTGTTCCGAGCCATTCGAGTGCCCATCGAGGCCCGGCTTGCCGACGACATAGGTCAGCGTGCGGCCGAGCTTCTTCGAGACGCGCTCGACCTCGCCCTTCACGGCTTCGAGGTCTTCATCGCCATCCGTCGCAATCACCAGCGAGACGCCCGTGGGTCCTCGATATTCGCCGAACACGTCGCGCAGGGCCTGCCCCCATTCGCCGACTGTCACGCCCGCCTTCGCCGCAGCAATCGAGGGCGGCATGATGTTGGCGCCGCTCATTGCCGCCGCACGCAGTTCACCCAGCGCATTGGCCGCCGCATCAGCATTGCGTTGCGCGCGCCACGCCTTCAACTTGGCGATCTGGCGGCTTTCGGCGCCATGGTCCGTCGCCATGATTGATCCGTCGCCGCCCGACAGCGGAGAGGTCTCCGTCGTCTGGTAGCGATTGACGCCAACGACGATCTGCCGCCCGGCCTCGATCTCCTTGAGGCGCGCACGCTGGCTCTCGACCAGCTCCTTTTTCATGAACTCGATATTGTCGATCGTGCCGCCAGACGCATCCAGCTTTGCCAGCATCTCGCGCGCCTGATCTTTCAGCGCCTCGGTCTTGCCGGTCACGACATGGCTGCCATCGAACAGGTCTTCGTATTCGAGGAGGTCCGTTTCGTAGGCGAGAATCTGCTGCAGGCGCAGTGACCATTGCTGGTCCCACGGACGCGGCAGGCCGAGCGCTTCGTTCCATGCGGGCAATTGCAGCGCACGGCAACGCGCGCGCTTGGACAGGGTGACGGCGAGCGCCTCGATCAGGATGCGGTAGACGTTGTTCTCCGGCTGCGGCTCGGTGAGGCCGAGCGAGTTCACCTGCACCCCATAGCGGAACATCAGCGCGCGCGTGTCAGTGACGCCATAACGCTCGCGGCCGATCTCTTCCCAGAGATCGACGAACGCGCGCATCTTGCACATCTCGGTGACGAAGCGGACGCCGGCGTTCACGAAGAAGGAGATGCGGCTGAAGACGGTCGTGAAGTCTTTCTCGGGCACCTGCCCGCCAGCCTTCACCGTGTCGAGCACCGCGCACGCCGTCGCCAGCGCAAACGCCAGTTCCTGCTCGGGCGTCGCTCCCGCTTCCTGCAGATGATAGCTGCAGACGTTCAGCGGATTCCATTTCGGCGTCTCGGTGTAGCACCACGCCACCATGTCGCCGATCAGCCGCATCGAGGGCTTGGGCGGGAACACATACGTCCCGCGAGACAAGTATTCCTTGATGATGTCGTTCTGCGTCGTGCCCTGCAGCTTCTTCCGATCGCAGCCCTGCTCGTCCGCCAGCGCGACATAGAGCGACAGCAGCCACGCCGCCGGGGCGTTGATCGTCATCGAGGTGTTCATCTCCTCGACCTTGATCTGGTCGAAGAGCGCGCGCATGTCGCCGAGATGGCCGACGGGGACGCCGACCTTGCCGACTTCGCCCCGCGCGAGAACGTGATCCGAATCGTAGGCCGTCTGTGTCGGCAGGTCGAAAGCAATCGACAGGCCGGTCTGCCCCTTGGCCAGGTTTCCCCGGTAGAGCTTGTTGCTCTCTTCCGCTGTCGAATGACCCGCATATGTGCGGAAAATCCACGGCTTGTCCGGGTCATGCTGGAAAGAGGTGGAGCCCGTGTCCGCCATCGAAATTGGTCCCTGCTGCAGATGCGAAAACCAATGACAGCAAGGCTCGCAGCGCGCAAGACGCGGCGGAATCGCCGTCGACGCCTGGCTAGAGTTATTGGCCGTAGAACGCGCTAGCCGCGCGCAACCATCGGGCGACCAGCTGTCGGCGGCAACAGCGCGCGCGAGCAGCTCATGTGGGCGGCGCGCGCGAGCTCTGCAATGTCGGCCTTGCCGCAATGCATCGCGGCGCGCCAACCCTGCATGTGGCT
>CALRWU020000064.1:0-10854 GCA_943371945.1 Azorhizobium sp. AG788 | reverse complement strand
GGAGGCCGGCCCGCATTTCCATCGTACGCTGCAGGTGATCCGCAAGCTCGGCAAGAAGACGGGTGCCGCGCTCAATCCCTCGACTCATCCCGATGTGCTCGATCCGGTGCTGGAGGAGCTCGACCTCGTTCTGGTGATGAGCGTGAACCCCGGTTTTGGCGGACAGAAGTTCATCGAGAGCCAGCTGCGCAAGATCGAGGCGATCCGCAAGAAGCTCGACCGCGCCAATCTCAAGACCATCCTCGAAGTGGATGGCGGCATCGTCCCAGGCAACGCGCAGGCTGTGATCGATGCCGGCGCCACGGCGCTGGTTGCGGGCTCGGCCATCTTCGGCAAAGGCGCCGACCGCTACGCTGCCGAGATCGCAGCCCTTCGCGGAAGGTGAGCGAAGGATGGCGCTGCCTCCCCACGGCCCCACGCCGCCGGTAGGCGGACGCGACGCGGAGTACGCGACGTGGCTGGATCACACCGGCAAGTCAGGCGCCGCCATCAATGCTTCACCTGTTCATCGCCTGAAGATTTCTGGCCCAGGCCCCACCGGCTTTACGGCGCTACCCACCAGCAATCGCCCCGCCAACCCGGCGCGAGGAGAAGCGATCCTCGAGGGCCGCTGGCGTTTCGGATCCACACACATCGAGACGCCGCCGGGCCACGGTCCGTGGGGCCCTGAGTTTCCAACCTTCCATTTTGCTGATCGCATTCACCGCTTTCACTGGCTCAGGGATCTCGCTGTCTGCGGTCCTGCGGGCGAAGCGAGGGCGCGGGCGCTGGTGGTCGGCTGGTCTGAAACCTACGGAAAGTGGGATGATTTTGCCTGGCGATTGGGCGTCACGGCCGATCGGGTGATCAATACGCTCTCTGCCGGTCCCGCGCTTTTCGACCCGCTGGACGCCGAAAGTCGCCATGCCGTCATGGATTCGCTCGGCCGCCAGATCCGCCATCTACAGTTCTTGGCGCCTGAGGAAACCGACCCCTCCGTGCGCTTCCGCGTCGCTGTTGCGCTCTCCCTGGCGGGCGCGGCGACCGAAGACGGACGCAAGATCCTCGAAGCTGGCCTCGCCATGCTCGAGACGGAGTGTTCGGCGCAGATCCTGCCCGATGGCGGGCATATCAGCCGCAGCCCGGAAACGCTGGCTGATGCCTTGCTCGATATCCACGCAGTCGAAGAATTGCTGCTGCGTATGGGCGTTAGCGCGCCTGTCTTCCTCAACAAGTTGCAGCCGCGCATGGCCGCCATGCTGAGCTTCTTCAACACGCCAGATGGCGGCGTTCTGCCAGCCAATGGCGGCGGCGATTGCGCCAGCGGTCTGGCGCGCGCGGCGTTGCGTCCGCATGGCGGGGTCAATTCGAAATTCTCTTTCGCGCGGTTGTCCGCCTTCCAGCGCGTCCAGGCCAATGAATTGACGGTTTACATCGATGCCGGGCCCGGTCCGGATCGGCCCCATGGCGGTTACGCCCACGCCGGCGCGCTGGCGCTGACGGTCGATGACGGGCCGGAACGGATCATCACATCGTGCGGGTCCAACCCTGATCTCGACCCGGTCATACGTGACGCGGCCCGCCGCACCGCTGCACATTCGGTCTTGTCACTGGACGGGGAAGACTCCGCCGTTTTTGCTGTCGATCCGATCACGGGCATGCGCGCCCCTGACGGTCCCGCGCAACTTGCGGTGCGGCGGATGGAAGAGGGCGACCAGTACCTGCTGGAAGGGCAGCATGCGGGGTGGCGCGTACGTCACGGGCTGATCTATCGCCGGCGCCTGTACGTTGCGATGAGCGGCCTGCGAATCACAGGCGAGGACAGCCTGTCACGCCCGATGTCCGATGCCGCTCCAGCCTTTCCCGGCGCACTCATTCCGTTCGAGATACGATTCCATCTGCACCCTGGAATTCAGATCGCCAACGGACCAGACGATCGTACGGTGTTCCTGGGGTTGCCTCAGAGGCAACATGTCTGGAGATTTCGCAGCGAGACTTTGCTTTCCTTGGAAGATTCGCGTTACTGGGGAGGAGAGGCAGCGCAGAAGTCGCAGCAGCTCGTCATTCGGGGAGCCGCAGATCCGGGTGCGGATGGCTCGAAAGCGCCTAATCGGGTTCGTTGGGCGCTCTCCCGTGTGGATGTGGGAGGCCAGGGGGAAAGTTAGTTGAGCAGCGTAGAGGTATCCGCCAGGCGGGCGGCCATCGAAGCCAAGGCGCTCTGTTTCGCATACGATGTCGCGACCGGCATGATCGCCATGTACATGGCGCCGCACATCGTCATCATGTTCGCCGGTGGCGCGGCCCCGACCTGGCTGGAATTTTTCGTCGCCATCGCCTTCGGCGTCACCGCAGCGTTCGCGATGTGGCTGCGCGGCGTACACCGCCAGGTTTGGCGTCACACCTCGCTGCGCGACGTGGTGCGCATCTTTCAGGCCGTCGCCCTGACGCACCTGATGTCACTGCCGATCCTGATCCTCGCGAAGACGCTGGAAAACTATCCGATCGCGTCGATCTATCTTCAGGTGCCGATCTGGCTGGTGGCGCTCATGTTTGTCCGCCTGTGGGCGCGTGGGCGCGCCACCGGCGATCTCTCCACCATCTTCCGCCGTGAGCCGCCTTACGCACCGCGTGCGCTGGTTGTCGGTCCTGCCGGGCATGTCGCCGAAGCGCTGCGCGCTGCCCGCAAGGCGCCTTCAGGCACCCCCATTCGCGCCATCGGCATCGTCGAGACGTCAGGACTGCACTACGGGCGCGATATCGAAGGCGTGCAGGTGATGGGTGGTATCGACCAGCTGGCCACCCTGTTCGATCACTACACCGCGCGCTTTGGAGAGTTGCCCTGGATCGCGATTGCGGCCCCGCCTGAAGATCGCCGCACGATGGAGGCAGCGCTCGCAGTCTCCTCCGCCCGCAAGGCGACCCTGCTGCGCATCGGCGCCAAGGCCATGCTGCAACAGATCCGCCCGGCCGATCTTTTGGCGAGGCCCGAACGTCACCTCGACATGGCGCCGGTGGCCGAATTGATCTCGGGCGCGCGCGTCTTCATCACAGGTGGCGGCGGGACCATTGGTGGCGAGCTGGCGCGACAGTGCGCGGCTCTGGGGCCGTCCGAGCTGACCATTTATGATGCGTCAGAATTCAACGTGTTCGAGATCGACCAGGAGCTCTCGCGTGCTTATCCCAACGTTGTCCGTCGCATTGTCATCGGCGATGTGCGCGACGAGGTGCGGCTGGAGCAGGCGATGCAGGAGGCAGCGCCTGATGTGGTGATCCACGCCGCCGCCCTGAAGCACGTCCCGCTGATGGAGCAGAATCCCAACGAGGCGATCCTCACCAATGTCCTCGGCGCGCGCCGTTGTGCGACCATTGCCGCCGAACTTGGCGTGAAGGCGTTCACCTTCATCTCAACCGACAAGGCCGTGAACCCGAGCAATGTCATGGGCGCCACCAAGCGCGCCGCTGAGCTCTTCATCCAGGCTTTCGCACCAACAGCGCCCGGTACCCGGTTCTCGCTGGTGCGCTTTGGAAACGTGCTCGGCTCCAAGGGCTCTGTATCGCCTCTGTTTGAACGTCAGATCGCGGAGGGCGGACCTGTCACCGTAACCCACCCTGACATGACGCGCTATTTCATGAGTGTGGAGGAAGCGTCCGCCCTTGTGCTGCAGGCTTCGGCGCTGTCAGCCAGCTCCACCTCGGAAGAAGCGACGCTCTACGTGCTCGATATGGGCGAGCCGGTGCGAATCATGGATCTCGCGGAAAAAATGATCCGCATGAAGGGTCTCACGCCCGGGCAGGACATTCTCATCCGCGTGACCGGACCAAGACCTGGCGAGAAACTTACCGAAACCGTGTTCTACGACCGCGAGCAGGTGAAGGCGACGCCCGTCGATGGGGTTCTTGAAGTGGCCAACACGGGCTCTCCGCCCATCGCTGAAGTGCAGGCGCGCCTTGATGCCGTGATATCCTATGCCGCACGACGCGACCCGCAGGCCTCCCTGTCGATGATGAAGGCGCTTGCGCCTGAAATCTTCGCAGACGAGGCTTGGGGCGAACCGGTGATGAACGTCCACTGATCGACGCCGGTTGACGCGGGTATTGATCATCCGCGCGGCAACTCCATCTCTTAGGGATGGAAATGCGTGTCCTTGTCTTCAACGGCGAACCTTACTGTGACGGCGACAGGCAGGACAGGCTCGTCAAGCGTACACTCGATGCGATCGAAGCCAGTGGCGTCACCGTCGAGGCCAGCGAGCTTTCGGTGGACCGTGGGTCGGCCCTGTTCCTGATCAGCGGCGATTCGGCCGCCATTCGCCGCTTGTGGAGCCTTGTGGAAGCGTCTGGCCTGGAAAACGACTGGGAAGCATTCGGCTCGCGGCTGGACTGGCAAACCTTCGAGATGAGCCGCTAGAGCCCAGGCCCACCTGCCGCCGGTGCGGCATGGATGAAGGTTTGAAGACAGGCATCTTGGTGCTATCCGGCGCCCAGCCAGCGCTGGAGCCCGCCCGATATGTCGCCACCCAAAGCCGCCCCGAAGAACGTGCCCGACCGCGTCGTCGTGAAGCGCGTGCTGATTTCGGTCTCCGACAAGACCGGGCTGGTTGAGCGTGCCAGGAAACTGGCGGCGCTAGGCGTTGATCTGGTTTCTACCGGCGGCACGTCCAAGACCCTCAAGGAGGCTGGCCTGAAAGTCCGCGATGTTGCGGATCTGACAGGCTTTCCTGAAATGATGGATGGCCGTGTGAAAACACTTCATCCGAAAGTGCATGGTGGGCTGCTCTTCCGCCGCGACCTCGAAACCCACACGAAGGACGCGACAGATCATGGCATTGAGCCGATCGATCTCGTCTGGATCAACCTCTACCCGTTCGAAGCCACAGTCGAAGCGGGCGCCGATTTCGACAACTGCGTCGAGAACATCGACATTGGCGGTCCGGCGATGCTGCGCGCGGCATCGAAGAACGCCGACTTTGTCGCCGTCTGCACGGATGGCGGGGACGTCGACGCTGCGATTACGGAGATGGAGCAGGGCGGCGTTTCCCTCAACCTCCGTCGCCGTCTTGCCGCGAAAACCTACGCACGTACGGCCGCTTACGACGCCGCGATCTCGGAGTGGTACTGGAAGCAGCTCAACGAAGAGGCGGGCGATTGGCGCGCCTTCGGCGGCAACTTGCAGCAGACGCTTCGCTACGGAGAGAACCCACACCAGAAAGCCGTCGTCTACGCCGGTCCGGTCAAACGCGCCGGCGTGCTGACAGCGCGGCAGGTGCAGGGCAAGGAACTCAGCTACAACAATATCAACGACACGGATGCTGCTTACGAACTCGTCGCCGAGTTCGATTCGAAAGTCTCGCCCGCCGTCGCCATCATCAAGCACGCCAACCCGTGCGGCGTTGCCACCGGCGCGACCGTCACGGAAGCTTATCGGCGCGCGCTTGCTTGCGATTCGACATCAGCCTTCGGCGGCATCATCGCGGTCAACGTGCCGCTCGATGGTCCGACGGCGGAGGCGATCACCGAAATTTTCACCGAAGTCGTGATCGCGCCCGGCGCTGATGAGGCGGCCATGGCGGTGTTCGCAAAGAAGAAGAACCTGCGCCTGCTGCTGACCGATGGTCTGCCCGATCCCTCGCAGCCGGGCGTCATGGTGCGCACCGTTGCTGGCGGCCTGCTGGTGCAGGACCGCGACATTGGCCGTATCACGGCTGCAGACCTCAAGATCGTCTCGAAGCGCCAGCCGAGCCCGCGGGAAATTGAAGATCTGATCTTTGCCTTCCGCGTCTGCAAGCACACCAAATCGAACGCCATCATCTATGCGAAGAACGGGGCAACGGTCGGCATCGGCGCCGGCCAGATGAGCCGCGTGGATTCAGCCCGCATCGCCCGCCGCAAGGCCGAGGACGCCGCCGCAGCCATGGGCGGCAAGGCGGAACCGGAGACGATCGGCTCGGTCTGCGCCTCTGACGCGTTCTTCCCGTTCGCTGATGGCCTGCTGCAGGCCGCGCAAGCCGGCGCCACGGCCGTGATCCAGCCAGGCGGCTCCGTGCGCGACGATGAAGTCATCAAGGCCGCCGACGAAGCCGATCTCGCCATGGTCTTCACCGGCATGCGCCACTTCCGGCACTAGCCACCTCAGCACGTCACAACAAAATGGCGAGCGGGGCGACCCGCTCGCCATTTGCGTTTCACGTGTGAGACGCCTCAGCTCTTGTTCTTGACGTTCGCCTCCTTGGCGGCGATGCGATCTTCAGCGTCGAACTCGATCGGAGCGGCGCCGGGGGCCGACTGGGCATAGGCGCGCGACTTGCGAGCCAGGCGCGACATCGACTCGTTCATCGTGCCGACCGACATCGCCATCTGTTTGCCGCCGCCGACGCCCACGGACGATGCGTCCGCTATGTTGTCGAAATTGGCGCCGAGGAAGACGACTTCCCACCCTTTGGCTTTCACGCGGTCGAGCGCGGCTTTGACGCCCTCACGCGTCACTTCACGCGAGGCGTTCTCCTGACCATCCGTCATCACGACGATGACGGCCTTGTCCGGGTTGTCTCCTTCCGCGAGCGATATGATGCGCACCATCGCATCGAGCAACGGAGTCATCCCGCGCGGGGAGGCGTCCTTGTCGGTGACGGCCTCCCAATGAAGGGCAGGCTGTTTGCGGCGCAGCGTATCGAATTGCAGGCTCTCCTGGCTGTCGAACACGGCGAGCGTAACGTGGCTATCGACCGACGGACCGTCGGTCTTGTTGGCAAGTTCCTTTGCGAATGCGTTGACGGAGGAAAGCGCTTCCACCCATAGCGACTGCATCGAACCCGAGCGGTCGAGAAGAATGTAGGCCTGCATGCACTGTCCCCTTTTCGGCTGATCCCCAACCCCGCGGGCCGCATGACCCGCGGCAGGGACATGGGGCCTGCGACAAGCTGTACCAGTGCTGAGCTGCAAAAAGATCGGTTGCAGATGCACCGTCTTCACCGCGCGCGGAACATCGCCGAATTGCGCCCGTTCGTCCCTGCGGTCGGAATTCAGGAGACAAGAATGACACTTAAAGCAGACGGAAAGCGCGTGGCGATCCTCGCAACCAACGGCTTCGAGGAATCGGAACTGTTCTCGCCCAAGGGGGCCATCGAAGCAGCCGGCGGCAGCGTTGAAGTGATCTCGCTGGAGGCGGGAGACATACAAGGCCTGCGTCACATGGAGAAGGGCCGCGCAATTCACGTCGACAAGACACTCGCTGAAGCCCGTGCGGACGATTACGACGCCATCCTGATTCCCGGCGGCCTCTTCAGCCCGGACAAGCTCCGCACCGAGAAAGAGGCGCTGCGTTTCGCCAGCTCATTCGTGAACCAGCGCAAGCCCGTGTTCGCGATTTGCCACGGCCCGCAGGTGCTCATTTCGGCCGGCGCTGCCAAGGACCGTCGCATGACGGGCGTGAAGTCGATCCAGAAGGATCTTGCCAATGCGGGCGCCGATGTCAGCGACGAGGCGGTCGTCGTTGACGATGGACTGGTTACGTCACGTACGCCGGATGATCTCGACGCCTTCAACGCCAAGATTGTCGAAGAGATGACCGAGACGAAGCACGACCGTCACCAGAAGCATTTTGGTTTCGCGTTCTTCTAGCCAGCGTCTCCGCCGCACGCGCCAGCATTCATCGCCGCAAGCATCTGCTCGGCGGTGAATTGCGTGCAGTTCGCGGGAGCCCAGTCCTTCACGATGATGTCGCGGATCCGCCGCTCGCTGATGCCGTCTTTCGGACACACGGCTTCCGGCGCTCCCAACACCAGCCACAGCTCCGGCTCGGCCAGTCCGCGCGCGGCCAGACCAGCGGCGCATGTTGTGGCAACTTGCAGATCGACGCCTGGTGGCAGGGGCGGCGCATCCGCTCCCGATCGGGCCGTACAGAGGCCGCTATCCAGCGCACGCAAACGCGCTGTGCCACGCGTCGTCTGGCAGGACTTGGACGCCGCCCAGATTGACGCAATTTCTCTGATGCGCGCCTCGCTGAGTGTGCCTGAAGGGCAGATCCACTCTGCCGACCCCATCAGCACGCTCAACTCCTCACGCGTCACGCCAGCGCCCAGCAAGTCACCTTCGCACTTGGCCTTTGGCTCGATTGCGCAACAGGCAATCTCTGGCTCGCTCTCGCCGCATGCAGACAGCACAAGGACTGCTGAGGCCATCAGCCCGGAAAGCGTCAGGATTCTACGCATCACGACTCCGCGGTGACTCAGTGTTCGGCTGCGCGCGGCGTGCGCTCGATTGCCTTGAGATAGGCGATCAGCGCGTCGGCCTCCCTGACTGTAAAGTCGAAGTGAGGCATTTCATCGTGGCCTACACGCGTGCCTTCAACGAAGTCTTCGGCCAACCGCTCGCTGTCATATCGCATCAGAATTGACAGAAGCGGAGGGGCGGCCGGGTTGGGGCTCGTCCGTTCATCATCGACAGCGTGACAGGTTGAGCAGTTCTTCACTGCTATATCGCGGCCTTGAGCGACAATTGCATCCTCATGAGCCGCCGACAGGGCGCCGGGGTCGTCCTGGGCGGGTATCGCTGCGCAGCCCGAAGCAACAAGCAGAGCTGCCAACACAAGAGACGCGCCGGGCCGAAAAAGAACAGTCTTCATCTGATGTTTCCGCGCGCACAGGGTTTTGCCGCTGTCATGACCGACGATAGAGCGACGACGGCACGCACCACAAGGCCGCTCTCCATGATCCGGTGGCTCCCTACCCTTAACGCGTTGCTAACCGAAATAGCGCCCCCTTCGCGGAACTAATTCCCATAGGAGAGCGCCCGATGTCGGTCTGTTACCGGCTGGTTCTGGATTCGGTGTGCCGCAGCAATCACCACCGGCTTGCCGTGCTCGCGCTTGAGCACATGCAGGGCGAGGACGCCGCGAAATGGCGCGATGCCTTTCTCAAGCATCGCGACGCCTACCTGCAAGGCGCGAAGGCGCCCGACGAAGTCTTCAAGGATTTCAAGAACCACGTTCTGCACGTGCGCGATGGCGATTGGGGCGGCGCACCGCAAGCCGCTCGCGAGTGGTATCGCCGCACCGTGCGCGCGCTCCAGGCGAAGGACTGGCAACACGCTGTCTACAGCGCCGGCGTGATGAGCCACTATGTCGTCGATCCGATCCAGCCTTTCCACACGCACCAGACCGAAGCAGAGGGCACGATCCACCGCGCGGTCGAGTGGTCGCTGTCCAAGGCCTTCCCGGAAATGCTGCTCATTCTCGAGCAGGAACTCGGCTTCCCTGACCTCCCCGTGCCCACGGGTGAGGACTGGCTGGAACGGATGGTGCGCAACGGCGCTGTTGTGTCGAACAAGCACTACGAGACGCTGATCGATCACTACAATTTCGACATCGGCCGCAAGAACCCCGTCGCGGGTCTCGACCAGGAATTGAAGGACGTGGTCGCAGCCTTGCTGGGCTATGCGGCCGTCACGCTGGCGCGCATCCTGGATCGCGCCATTGCCGAGGCAAAGGTCGAGGCGCCCGACGTGAACCTGATGCTCGATACGGTCGGCATCGTCGCGACTGTTCCAACCCGCATGATCGCCAAGCAGGTCGACGACCTCATCGACCGCCGCCTGGTTGGCGCGCAGTACGCGGAATATCGCGCCACAGGAAAAGTACGCGAGACGATGGGCGATGACGATCGCGTCGTGCGCAAGCTGTTCGCCGAGGAGGTTTTGAAAGTCTCGATGGCGACGCTCGACTGCCAGTGGCCGTCGGAGACCGGGACGAAAGCCGGGAAAGGCGCCAAGCTGCGTGTCACCAGGAAGATCAAGCCGCCGAAGGCCGTCGCCGAGGACGTGGTCGAACTCACCGAGAAAGTCGTCGCGCCGGAAGCCAGGCCGAAAGCCAAGCCCGCTGCAGAGGTGAAAGCCGAACCCGCGCCGAGCCAGCCGCGCGTGCGTCTAAGCCGCGAAGCGGCGATCGTCGATGCGCCGTCTATTGGCCCCAAGACCGCCAACCGCCTCAGCGTCATAGGCGTCAACACGGTCGGTGACCTGCTGTCGCTAACCCCGGAAGAGGCGGCCCATCGCATCAAGGCCAGCCACATCAATGCCGGTGTCATCAAGGACTGGCAGGCTCAGGCGCTGCTGGCGTGCTCGATCCCCGACCTCAATGGCTCCAATGCGCAGATCCTCGTCGGCGCCGGCATTTACAGCGTCGATGATCTCGCCGGCATCGATCTCGACTCGTTGATGGACGCTATCGATCTCTACGCGACGTCCAAGGAAGGCGAACGCCTGCTCCGCGATGGCAAACCGCCTGCGCGCGAGCGTGTGAAGGGCTGGATCGAATCCGCCATAATCGCCTGCGAGAATCGCACCGCCGCTTAGGTTCGTTCCGTGTCGCGCGTGAGGATGCCGCGCGCGAGCAGGGCGGTGATTTCGTCGTCTGACAGACCGAGCCAGCGATTCAGCACCTCGGCATTGTGCTCGCCCTTGTGCGGCGCCGGTCCGCGCACGCCTGCCGTCGCCTGCGAGAAGCGATAGGGCGTCTGCGCCATGGGCCGCACACCGCCGGCGCGATCGTCGATATCGATCACGGACTTACGGAAAGCGAGCGTTGGCTGCTCGCGCAGCGCCTTGCCGGAACGCACGCGTCCCCAGGCGAGGTTCATCTTCGCCATCGCGTCTTCGACCGCCTCCCACGATGCGAGGCTCAGCATGAAGTCCGCCACCGCATCGCGCCGCGCCGCGATCTTGGCATCGAGCGTCATGTCGGCTGTCACCGGATCGACGACGCCGAACTCTGCCGTCAGCAGCTTCCATAGCCAGCGGAAATCCACCGACACCAGGATCGCGCCAACGCCCGTATCCCAGATGTCCGGCGGCAGGTTGCGCGTCGCCTCGGCATCCTCGATC
>CALRWU020000063.1:0-10856 GCA_943371945.1 Azorhizobium sp. AG788 | reverse complement strand
GGCGAGCCGGTCACGCTTGTGCTGCGCGCCAAGGACCTGAAGGGCGACCTGACAATTTCGGGCAAGCTCAACGGGTCGGCGTGGAGCAAGACGTTCTCGCTGGCGGATGCGGCGTCATCGCAGGGCGTGTCGCAATTGTGGGCGCGCGCGAAGATCGCCGGTTTCGAAGAGAGCCGCTATTCCGGGATGAACCCGGACGAGGTGGACAAGGGCGTTCTCAAGACCGCACTCGACTTCCATCTCGTCTCGCGTCTCACCAGCCTCGTCGCAGTCGACAAGACGCCGGCGCGCCCAGCGGGCGAGCGCCTCGATACGCGTCAGATCGCCAGCATGCTGCCGAAGGGGTGGGAATTCGGAAGCGTATTCGGGCCCCAAGCCGAAGCGCGCGCCATTCGCTTCGACCGCCTGCCCGACACCGTGATGCAGAAGATCAATGCACGCGTCAGCAAGGACAAGCCTGCGGATGAGACAACGCTGGCGCTGCCGCAAACCGCGAGCGGTTGGGAAATGATGTTCGCCTTCGGACTTTCACTGATGCTGTTCGGCGCCGCTCTCCTGCGCCGTGGACGTTCTGCGCTCAGCCTTCGGGGATCGGCTTCAACGGCTGATGACAGGCAGAAGCGCGCAACGTCCACGCGGGAGCAAGCGCGCTAGCCGGCGGCCCGCCCTCTCTTCGACCCACCGAAGGGAGGGCGGGTTGGTTTTTCCTGGAGTAAAGACGTGATCGAACGCGCGGAGAGAGACCCCCACCTGTCCTCCCCCTTGCAGGGGGAGGAACCCGTCGGCAACACCTTCGCCAACTTGCTGTCCCGCGGGGGCAGCGAGGTCCCTCCCCCTGCAAGGGGGAGGACAGGAGGGGGTTTGCGGCGAAGCGCGCAGTTTTCGACTCGCACGCTTTCCGCGATCGCAATTCTGACTGCAGGCGCGCTCATTGCCGCGCAGGCGGCCTTCATTCCGGCCAAGGCGCAGGTCGCCCAGGTCCTCATGGAGTCCGCCTGGGAGCAACAGCTCTCAACCGGCGATCCCGCGCGTCCCTGGCCGTGGGCCGATTTCACGCCCACGGCCAGGATCAGTTTTCCGGCCCAGCACCGCAGCGTTCTGGCGTTGACCGACGCCGCCGGCGAAAGCCTCGCCTTCGGCCCTACCCTGATGGCGGCGTCCGTCGCGCCGGGCGAGCGCGGCGTGGCGGTGTTCGCCGCGCACCGCGACACGCACTTTGCGTTTCTCGGCGACGTGAAGCCGGGCGATGCCGTGCGCGTCGAGACAGCCAATGGCGCGCGCGCCTTCCGCGTCACGGGATCGGAAGTCGTCCGCTGGGACCAGTCCGGCATCGTCGCGCACGATGGCGGCCGCCCACGCATCGCGCTGGTGACGTGCTGGCCGCTGGGCGCGAAGACGTCCGGCCCGATGCGCTATGTCGTCTGGGCGGAGCTGGACGCCTCTAGGTCTTCGGAACCACCTTCAGGCGCCAGGCCGTCTCCGGCTTGAACCATTTCTTCGCCGCCGCCATCACTTCGTCCGGTGTGATGCTCTGGTAGTCCTTGAACTCGGAGCGGATGTATTCCAGCCCGCCGCCGCCATCCTGCGAATTCGCAAGCAGCTCCATCCAGTAGCCGACATTGGTGACGTAGTTGCGCCGCGTCTGTTCGAGCTTGGGCTGGATGATGCGGTCGATCTCCGATTGCGGTTGCCTGGTCGTTGCCAGCTCCGTGGCGATGGCCTGGATCTGGTTCTGCACATCGTCGATCGTTTCCGGCGCAACTTCGAGCGCCACGGCGATGTAGCCATAATCGGGCAGGAAGGTGGAGATATCGACCAGTTCCATCGGCGAGTAGGTCGCCCCGCCTTCCGAGCGGAATTTGCGGGTCGCGTTGTCGCGCAGCATCTGGCCGAGCACATTGGCGATCCGCTCGTCACGGATGTTCTTGAATACGCCCTGATAGGTGGGCCAGCCGATCAGCGCATAACCCTGGTCGGCGCGTCCTTCGTGCGTCAGCGTGGTTGTGCCCGCCTTCGGGAACTTCACGTCGCGCATCGACGCCGGCTCCTTGTAGGGCGGACGTTTCGGCAGCGCGCCCAGCGTACGGGCGACCTCGGTGATGACCTGGTCGACGCTGATGTCGCCAATGACGATCACTTCGATCGGCGAATTCTCGACAATCGGCTTGATGTACTTGATCGAGTCTTCCGGCTTCCAGGTATCGCGCATCGCCTTGGTGTTGATGGTCCAGCGCAGATCGCCGCTGTGCAGCAGGCGATCAAGCTCGCGCTCCAGCACGCCAGAGGGCGTCATGTTGAGCGAGGTGTCGGCAGCGTCGGCTCCCTGCATCCACGAGGCCCAGTCATCCTTGCGATAGGCTGGGTCGGTCAGTGTCGCGGCCATGATCTCCATCTGCAGGCCGAAGTCCTCGCGCGTCGCGACATTCATGTTGTCGAGCGCATAGGCGTCGTCGAGCGTGCGCGCGACGACGCCGGCGCGACGGCCGGCCAGCGAGCGGAACTGCTCGGTCGGCGTCAGCTTGCCGAGACCGCCAGACGACCACAGCGACAGGCCCATGTCGGACGCATCAATCACGTTGGTCGGCATCTGCAGGCGGCCACGACCGATGCGGACGCGAACGCTGATGAGGTCCTTGTTGGTCGGCAGCGGCTTCACGGTCAGCTTCACGCCATTGTCGAACTTGACCAGCGTGACGCCGAGATCGGACACTTCCTCGCGCGAGGCGACCGTGCCGGGCTTGCCGAAATTGGTGTAGGGCCACGGCTTGATGGCATCGAGCTTGTAGGGCTTCACCGGCTCGGCCATCGCCTTCTTGAGCGCCGTGCGCAGTCCTGCCTCGCCGCCCTCGGGCGCCTTGCTGCCGCGATAGACCAGCGTCGGCTCACCCTGGAAGCGCGCCTTGAGGGCAGCGTTGATCTCGGTCAGCGTCACGGTCGGCAGCTGTTCGGCCAGGAATGAGTATTGCTGTTGCAGCGAGACGAACGGCACGTCGTTGGTGACGTAGTCGATTGCCGTCTCGATCTGCGAGACCGACGTGCCGGTGCGGCCGCGATCGGCTTCGCGCTTGGCGGCTTCGAGCGCGAGCGTGCGCTGGCGATCGAGTTCTTCCTGCGTGATGCCGTATTGCAGCGCCTGCCGGTGCGCCGTGACCATCAGCTCGATGGTCTTGGGCACGTTGATCACGCCACTCGAATAGGCGACCTCGCCACGCCAGACATCATGGATGGCGCTCGGAAACGGACTCCCAAGACTGGCCGCCGGTTTGCCGGCCGCGTCGTTGAGGCCGAGCATGCGCTGGGCGACGATGCGGGCGCCGATGCTTTCAACCGCCATGCGGCGGCGCTCGGCCTTGTTCTGCGGCGGATCGCTGTAGGGCTCGAACCAGCGCAACATCAGGCTCGTGTCGGGCGCGCCGGGGGTGAGCACCATGCTGACGTCGGGGTTGGACGGTTTCACGGTGATCGGCGTGGGGTCCTTGCCGGCGGGGCCACGACCTTTCCAGTCGCCAAAGGCGATGGAGATCATCGGGATCAGGCTGGATGGATCGACATCGCCGACGACCAGCAGCGTGCCGCGCTCGGGCCGGTAGAATGCGTCGTAGAAGCCGTGGATGGTCTGCGGCGTTACTGTTTCAATAACCTTGCGCAGGCCGATGGGCGGGCGGCCGTAGGGATGGTCGCCGACCTGCAGCCTGAGCATGGCGAAGGCGGACTCCATGCCGGGACCAGCGCGCGAGCGCTCTTCGGCCAGCACAACACCACGTTCGGCATTGACCGCCTCGGGCGCGATGGTCATGTCGCTGACCAGCTGGCGCATGACGTCAAGTCCCGTGGACAGCGAATCGCGATCATTGCGAGGCAAATCGAGGATGAAGGTCGTGGTGTCCGGACCTGTGCTGGCGTTGACGTCAGCCGCCATTTGCAGCCCGATGCCCTCCAGCGTCTCCTGCACCTTGCCGTCCGGATACTTTGTCGTGCCACGGAAGGCGAGGTGTTCGAGAAAGTGGGCCACCCCTTCTTCACCGGGACGTTCCTGCATCGACCCCGCATCAATCAGCATGCGCATGGCGACCTGACGCGGCGGCGTGATGTTCGGGAGGATGAGATAGCGCATGCCATTGGGTAGCTCGCCGAGGATATAGTCGGTGTCGTGCGGCAGGTCTGTGCGATCGCGTGGCCAGCCGGTCTGGACCTGCCCGCCCTGCGTGACGTTGACGGTCTGCGCGAACGCGCCTGACCCCGCCGTGAGTGGCCCGGCCGTGAGCGCCAGCCCAACGATGCCGGCGGCGATCAGCCCAGCGACACGCTTCAGAACTCTCATACTTCCTCCGGGAAAACCTGCCCGTCCGACCTTGATCCAGCCGGTTCAGCCTCGTGAAAGCAAGCGGATAAGGCGGTTATGTGGCCTTGCCGGACAGCTGGACGAAGCCATGACGGCGAGAAACCAATAACCTGACGCATCGCAAGGTCTCGATCGCTCCAAAACAGCGTTTGCCCGTCGCCTTCCCCAGTCGTAACACTGTGCGAAATCGACGGGGAGTCGGGACATATGCTGAAGAAAATCGTGATGTCGTTCGCGCTGCTGGCTGCCGCCGCCTGCGCCAATCCGCCAACCGCCGAACAGCCTGCAACGCTCGCCGCCGCGCCTGCTGCGAAGGCTGCGCCCAAGCCGCTGGAAATCACCGAAGCGAGCTTCGGCTGCATCCGCGATCTCAAGGCTGTGCGCGGCTATTATGTCGGCAACCTGCTGGGCGACATCGATGCGACCCTGGCCGCTGCGAATGCCGCGGACGGCGCCAAGTATCCGCCGGGCTCCGTTGTTCAGCTGGTGCCGGGCGAAGCGATGGTGAAGCATCATCCGGGCTTCGACGCTGCGACGAACGACTGGGAGTTCTTCGAACTCATCCCGTCGGCAGCGGGCACCAAGATCAATGTGCGCGGCACGACCAACGTCGTGAACCAGTTCGGCGGCAACTGCCTCTCCTGCCACGCGCAGGCCGAAGCGAAGTGGGACATGGTCTGCGAGCAGACCCATGGCTGCGCCCCGATCCCGGTCACGCCCGTGATGGCCAGGGCGATCCAGAACACCGATCCGCGCTGCGCGAAGATGGACCTGCCCGCCGATCAGATGGCAGCCTTGCAACAGCTGATGGCCTTCCGCGCCGCAGCCGAGAAGCAAGCGGCAGCCAAGGCAAAGGCGAACTAGGACGCGCTCCGCTACCGGATCGTAAAGACAAACGTGATCACCTTGCCTTCTCGGGCAAGCGCGCACGCGGGTCCCCAGTTTCTGCCTGGACTCAAGCTTAGCTGGGACAGTGTCGACAGCACGGTCTTGCCGAAGACATCCTTTGGCACTGCGGCCAGAATTTTCGGGTTGGTCGCATGGCCACGCTCGTCAATGTCTGCACGAAGCATCACTGTGCCAATCATTCCCTTGTATCGCGCGTCGGAGGGATAGGTCGGCTTCCACCGAAGACCGATTTCCGTCTGGCACGGCTTATCCTTGGTCTGAAGGTTCAAGAGACGGACTGCGCGATCGTCGGCGCGGTAACCGGAGTCTGGATCATCGCGATCGCTGCCAAACAGCCTGTGCCACCCCTCAAGCTGACTGCTGATCGAGATTCGCCAAGCCTCGAGGCCCCAGTAGAACTGGACAAGCCCATTGACCTCCTCGTCACTGGCCGCAGCGTTGATCACCTCGATCAGCCGCCGTCTCATCTCGATCAATCGACGGTAGGGTTCGACCTTTGCGGTCTGCATGAATTGACCGACATACTTGGACAGGCCGAAACGAAAGGACTGGACTGAGTTGGCGCCACTGCCGCGGCTTACGATGGCCTCGCCCAATGCGGCGATCTCCGCACCTCTTTTCCAGTCCGCTTCGTCGAAGTCACGGCTCATGACATTGTCGAGGCCGATATAGGTCAGAAGATCGATGCCGGGCAGCTTGGCGCTTGCTTCGAGCGCTGTGAAAAGATTGTCACGCGTTGACTCGGATGGTGTCAGCTTGAACTCGGAAAGGCGCAGCAGCAGTTCAGAGCCGATCCGGGATTCGTTGTCAGTGGCTCCGGCGAAAGCGGCAGTCCCGAATGTACGCGCCGCTGCGTAGTCGCTCGCCATGAAAGCCGCGAAGCCGAACTCGTGAGCTATGAGCGCGATGTCCGGGCGGCTCTTGTCCAGCGTCGGCCATGTCGCCGCTGCCTCAGCTGCAGCCTTCCTGTAGTCTTTCGTCTGCATCGCAGCGTTGAACGATCTTATGTCGGCGAATGCCGGCAGCGCCAGACAGATCGCGGCGACGGCCACGGCGAGCCGGCCAAAAAAACGCACAGGCTGCATCTTAGTCTCCCCAACTACCCCGTGACCTTAGCCACGGTGCAGCCTCGCCTGCAAGATTCGCCATCAGCCGGTCAGCAGGGTTGCCTTTTGCCGGCCATTCGCCCTAACGCTGCGGAGAGCGTGGAGGGAAAGTGCATGCGTAGAACCCTGTTTGCGATCAGCAGCCTGCTCGCGCTGTCTGCCTGCACGACGGCTGCAGCGCCAGCGGCGGTAAGCGGCGCGCCGGTTGAGGTGCACCTGCTCGCGATCAATGATTTCCACGGCAATCTCGACCCGCCCGCGGGTGGCGTCTTCGTGGTCGACCGCGCCGCGCCTCTGACGCGCGCATCGGTTCCCGGGGGCGGCGCACCGCGCCTTGCGACGGCGGTGCAGGAATTGAGCAAGCGCCCCAACACGGTGATGGTGGCGGCAGGAGACCTGATCGGCGCGTCCCCGCTTCTATCCAGCCTGTTCCACGATGAGCCGACCATCGAGGCGCTTTCGCAGATGGGCCTCGCGATCACGTCGGTCGGCAATCACGAATTCGACGAGGGTTGGCAGGAAGTGCGCCGCATGCAGAATGGCGGATGCCATCCGGTGGACGGTTGCAAGGGACCGAAACCGTTCGCGGGCGCGAAGTTCGAATACCTCGCAGCTTCAACCTATCTCGATGACGGCACGACGCTGTTTCCGCCCTACACGATCCGCGAATTCGGCGGCGTGAAGGTGGGCTTCATCGGCCTGACTCTGGAAGGCACGCCGGATGTGATCACTCCGGCGGCGCGCGCTGGCATCACGTTCAAGGACGAAGCCGAGACGGTGAACGCGCTGGTGCCACAGCTTCAGGCCAAGGGCGTGCAAGCCATCGTCGTGCTGTTGCACGAGGGCGGCTACACAACGAACGCGCAGGATGATTGCCGCGGCCTCACCGGCACAATCACCCAGATCGTTCCGAAATTCGACAAGGCGGTCGACGTGGTCGTCAGCGGCCACACCAATGGCATTTATATCTGCACGGTCGATGGCCGGTTGGTGACGAGCGCGGGCGCCTACGGCACGCGGATTACCGACATCACCCTCATGATCGACTCGAAGAGCGGCGACGTGATCGGCGCCAAGGGGCGCGATGTTCCGATCGCTGAGACAGCCTTTGCCGAAGATCCCGCCCAGGTCGCGCTTATCGGCGCCTACCGGAAACAGGCCGAACCGCTGATGAAGCGACCCGTTGGCGCCATCACGGCCGACATCACGCGTCGTGGCGGCCTCAGCGGCGAGAGCGCGATGGGCGACATCATCGCGGACTCGATGCTCGAAGCAGCGCGCCGCGTGGACGCCAAGGTCGACATCGGTTTCATGAACCCGGGCGGCATCCGCTCTGACCTGCCCCTCCACGATGGCGGCCAGGTGACATTCGCCGACATCTTCGCTGTGCAGCCCTTCGGCAATGATCTTGTCGTGCTGACGCTCACGGGCGCGGATATCGAGACGATCCTGAAGCAGCAATACCAGACAAGCGGCAACAACATCCTGCAGGTGTCCAACGGCTTCGCGTTCACGTGGAAACAGGCTGTCGGACAGCCGATCGAGATTGTGCCGGGATCGGTGACGCTAAATGGCCAGCCGATCGTGGCGACGCAGACCTATCGCGTGGTGACGAACAATTTTCTGGCGGGCGGAGGCGACAGCTTCTTCGGGTTCAAGACGGGGACCAACCGCGTCACCATCGGCAGCGACATAGACGCGCTGGAGGCCTATTTCAAAAATCACTCGCCGATCACGCCTGCAATCAAAGGGCGGATCAAGAAGGTGGAGTAGCGGCGAACGAGTTCGACGCCTTCAGGTGTTGTAACGGACCTAAGCCATCATCGCCGCCGCCGCCTTCGCCTCGTCCAGGCGCACCGGCATCATCTTCGCACGCATCATTTCGTACCGCGCACGCACTTCAGGCGAGGCGAGCTCCGGCCTGCCCGACTCGAACGGTGGCGCAGGCGCGTACTCCAGCCCAAGCTGGACGGTCTTCGCAAAATCCTCGCCGGCAATCTCCGCCATCGCCGTGAACGCAAAGTCGATGCCTGCCGTCACACCGCCGCCTGTGATGATGTTGCCATCGCGCACAACGCGCGCCGGATCATGGATGGCCCCGAACAGCGGCAGCAGCTCCGCATAGGCCCAGTGGCACGCCGCGCGCTTGCCCTTCAGCAACCCAGCGGCGCCGAGGATCAGCGACCCGGTGCAGACCGAGGTGATGTAGCGCGCGCCGCGTGCAAGGCGCCGGATCTCTGACGTGAACGCCGTATCCTGCGCGATCCTGGTGGCCCCTACACCTCCGGGAACACAGATGAGGTCGCAGCTTCTGATGTCCGCGATCCGCGTCGTGCCACCGAAGATGAGGCCGTCAGCCTCCACCGCGCCGCCGGCCGGGCTTGCCACGATCGTATCCGATGCGGGCAGCCGGCTCAGCACCTGGTGAGGGCCGGTGAAGTCGAGATGCGTCATGCCCGGCCAGATAGCGAACACTGTTCTGAATGTCGTTCCAGCGTCTGTCGGCATGATTTCGTCCGTCATTGGGGGGAGGAACCTCGCTCTACACAGCCTGTGTGCCCGAAATCGTGCTTGGCGGAAATGACAATGTTACCTCTTTTTCTGCCACGGTCGATCTGCTAGACCGTTTGCATGGCGAAGACTCCTGCACATCGACCGCTGAAGCCCCGGACCATCGGCGTCCTGATCTTCGAGGACTTCCAGCTGCTCGATGCAGCGGGCCCGATCGGCGCATTCGAGATGCCGATGCGAGGAATGGAGCCGCCGCCCTACCACCTGACGGTTATCGCGCCTGAAGCTGGACCCGTGCGATCTTCCTCAGGCGTGGTGTGGTTGGCGGAAGCGATGCCGCGCGTGCCGAAATACGACACGGTGATCATCGCCGGCGGGATGGGCACACGTGCCGTCATGCTTGATCCCAGGGTTCAGGCGTTCGTGAAGGCAGCGATGAAGTCTGCGCGACGGGTCTGCTCGGTCTGCTCGGGCGCCTACATTCTCGCGCAGGCGGGCGTGCTGGATGGCAAGCGGGCGACGACCCATTGGGGACGGACGCCGGATTTCCAGAAACGCTATCCCGACGTGCGGCTGGAACCGGACTGCATCTACACGCATGACGGCAAGCTGTGGACGTCGGCAGGGATCACGGCTGGGATAGATCTCGCGCTGGCGTTGATCGCGGACGATCTCGGGGAGGAAGTCTCGCGCCGCTCAGCCCAGGAACTTGTGGTCTATCACCGGCGGCCGGGCGGGCAGTCGCAGTTCTCCGCCCTACTGGATATCGAGCGGATCGAGGGCCGGTTCACACCCCTGCTCGGCTGGATGCGGGAACGACTGGACGAGGATCTTTCGGTCGAGACGCTGGCAGCCCAGTCCAACATGAGCCCGCGGAATTTTGCCCGCGCCTTCGCTGCGGAAACCGGAACCACCCCGGCCAAGGCGGTCGAACGCCTGCGACTGGAGAGCGCGCGTGAGCGGGTGGAACACACCAGCGAGCCAATCGATGTGGTGGCGCAAAATGTCGGGTTCGGTGATCCGGAGCGGATGCGGCGGGCCTTCGTGCGCGCGTTCGGACAGCCGCCGCAGCAGCTACGCAGACTTGCGCGGGCCGCGCTTGCTCAGTCCGGCGAAGTGTAACGGGCAATACGCCCGTCGAGTTCGGCCAGACGCATACGCCAGATGAGAAGTTCGCGGGCGGTCAGCCCCCCTTCAGCCGGGGACACCGGCTCGAGGGATGCCAGATCCGTCGCAATCCGCTCACGGCGTTCGCGCAGCATTTGCAGTGTTTCTATGCGGGCGTCTTGGTGGTGCATGATGGAGAAAATAGGAAGCATGGAGCCGAAGACGAGTCGACTCTCGCATGTAGAGAATTGATCACGAAATGCAGACGCCTCAGGCGCCCTTGATCGCCCCGACAAAGGGCAGGCCGCGCATCTTTCCGGCATCGTCCATGCCGTAGCCGACGAGATAGCGCGGCGGCGCATCCCAGGCCCAGGCGTCCAGGCCTTCAACAGCAGCTTCCGGTTTTCGGGCAAAAACGCAGGTCAGCACCTCCCCCGCCCCCTTGGCCTCAAGGTGGTGCCGGGCAAAGGCGATGGTCCGGCCGCTGTCGAAAACGTCGTCAATCAGCAGGGCGCCGCGCCCCTCGACCGATCGGGAGATGTCGGCCCGCACGACGATGCGGCCAGAACTGACCCGCTCGTCATGGTAACTTTCCAGCCAGAGCGCGTCGAATCCGAGGTCCAGACCGCGCGACATCAGGGCCCGCAACAGGTCGGCGGCGAAGGGTGTCGCCCCCAGCAGCGTCACGATCCCGGTCCACGGCCGGCCCTGAAGGCGCGGCGCGAGCCGGTCGGCCAGCGCGCCGACACGGGCATCGACCTCCGCCACGGTGAGCAGGACATCGACGTTAGGCGGGACAAAGATCTCAGTGATGACCAGCCTCCGTCGCGGCGGGAGCAGCATGCGCAGGCTCGGCAGCATGGTCCGCAGCCGGGGCCTTG